>DATLQE010000141.1:0-5569 GCA_035535335.1 Lapillicoccus sp.
GGATCAACCCGAACGACCAGTCCTCGCCACTCGCCCCGATCAGCATCCTCAGCGTCGACGTCCAGCCGAAGGCTTGATGCCGGTGACCGACGAGACGCCCACCTCCGGGCCGCCGGGCCCGCCGACTCCGGCGCCGCCGACTCCGGCGCCGCCGACGCCCTCGCCTCCCGAGCCGACGCCCTCGCCTCCCGAGCCGATGCCCTCGCCTCCCGAGCCGATGCCCTCGCCTCCCGAGCCGACGCCCTCGCCTCCCGAGCCGATGCCCTCGCCTCCGGCGACCTCCTCCGCGGGGCCGCCAGCGCCGTCGCCCGCGATGTTCGCGAAACGGCACGTCGAGCCGGACCGGCACGCGGGGTTCGGGCGGGTCGCCGAGGACGGGGTCGTCTACGTCAAGGACGGGGAGGGCGAGCGGCCAGTCGGGTCGTACCCGGGCGCGTCGCCGCGGGAGGCTCTGGCCTACTTCGGCCGCAAGTACGACGAGCTCCTCGCCGCCGCCGACCTGCTGCTCCAGCGGGTCACCCAGACCGACATCGCCGCCAAGGACGCCCAGGACGGGTACGCCCGCCTGGCCGAGCAGTGCCGTGAGCCCAATGCCGTCGGTGACCTCGCCGCGCTGCGTGAGCGGGTGGACCAGATCCAGACGGCGGTCGAGTCACGCAAGGCCGCCGAGGCTGAACAGCGCGCGGCCGCCCGCGAGGAGGGTCGCGCATACCGCGAAGGGCTGGTCGTCGAGGCCGAGCGGATCGCCGCCCAGCCCGAGGCTTCGATCCAGTGGAAGAACAGCGGGGCGCGTATGCGGCAGCTCCTCGACGACTGGAAGGCCCACCAGCGGTCCGGCCCTCGACTCGACCGGAGCACGGAAACTGCGCTGTGGCAACGGTTCTCGGCTGCGCGCAACGGTTTCGACCGCGCACGTCGGATCCACTTCGCCCAGCTGGACACCCAGCAGGCGGCTGCGAAGGTCACCAAGGAACGCCTCGTCGCGGAGGCGGAGCGACTGTCGACGAGCAAGGACTGGACCCCGACGGCGGGGGCGTTCAAGCGGCTGATGGACGACTGGCGCCGGGCCGGCCGGGCCGGCCGGCACGAGGACGACGCGCTGTGGGAGCGGTTCAAGGCGGCCCAGGACGCCTTCTTCGCCGCGAAGGACGCCGTGGTCGCCAAAGAGGAAGAGGAGTTCCGGGCCAACCTCGAGGTGAAGGAGCGACTCCTCGCGGAGGCCGAGCAGATCCTGCCGGTGACCGATCTCGACGCGGCCAAGACGGCACTGCGCGGCGTCCAGGACCGCTGGGACAAGGCCGGCAAGGTGCCGCGCGCCGACCTCGAACGCACGGAGAAGGCGATGCGTCGCATCGAGCAGGCGGTGCGGGACTCCGAGGAGAAGCGGTGGGCGTCGAGCAACCCCGAGGCGGCGGCGCGGGCGCAGAGCCTCGCCGACCAGCTGGAGTCCGCGATGCAGGGGCTGCGCGACGACCTGGCCAAATCCGAGGCCTCGGGCGACGCGAGTCGGATCGCCCGGGCCCGGGAGGCGCTGGAAGCCCGGGAGGCGTTGCTGGCCCAAGCCCGGCGCGGACTGGACGAGTTCGGCTCCTGACCGCCGAGAGGCCAAGTCTGGTCGTTCTCACGGCGCTCAGAACGACCAAACTTGGCCTCTCGCAGCATGGAGGGGGCGGGCGGGTCTTCAGCGGAGGGGACCGAAGAAGGTCTGCAGATCCGCCGCCAGGTCGGCCGGCGCCTCCATGGTCGGGAAGTGCAGACCGTGGGCGAACTCGGTCCAGTGGGCACCCTCGGGCGCCGGCACCAGCCGCCGCACGGTCTCGTCCGCCCCGAACACCGCGAACCCCTGCGGCACCGTCACCGGCCCGCCCCACTCGTGCGAGTGAGCCTGCTCGTAGAGCGTGTGCGCCGCGCTGGCGCCGGACCGCGTGAACCAGTACAGGCTGACCGTGGTCAGCAGCTGGTCGCGGTCGACCGGCAGGTCCGTCCAGTCGTGCACCTTCTCGGCGATCCACGCCAGCTGCAGCACCGGCGAGTCGACGAGGCCGTAGCCGATCGTCTGCGGCCGGGTGTTCTGGATCGCCAGGTATCCCGACCCGTCTTGCTGGAAGGCGGCCATCCGCTCCTTGATCAGCCGGTCGACCGGGTTGTCGTCGTCGAGCCCGTCGGCCATGCCCGGGATGAACGTCGCGGCGTTGGCGGCGGTGAGCGGGTCGGTCACGACGTGGACACCGACCACGTGCTGAGGATCGAGGCTGGCGACCGAGCCCGACACACCGGCGCCGACGTCACCGCCATGCACCCCGTACCGCTCGACTCCCAACCGGCGCATCAGCTCGACCCACGCCCCGGCGGTGCGCCCCATGGTCCAGCCAGTGGCCGCCAACGGGGTGGAGAACGCATACCCCGGCAGCGACGGAACGACGACGTCGAAGGCCGGCCCGCTGCTCGGCCGGGTCAGCCGTCCGATCAGCCCGTCGAACTCGGCGACCGAGCTCGGAAACCCGTGCGTCAGGACCAGGGTGAGGGCGTCCGGCTGCCCCGAGCGTGCGTGGAGGAAGTGGACCGGCTGCCCCTCGATCTCGGTGACGAACTGGGGGTATGCGTTGAGCCGGGCCTCCTGCGCTCGCCAGTCGAAGCCGCGACGCCAGTAGTCGGCCAACTCGCGCAGCTCGTCCAGGGGGATGCCGCGGCTGCGGCCGGTGCCCGGCAGCTCGGCCGGCCACCGCGCGGCGGCGAGGCGGGAGTGGAGGTCCTGCAGGTCGGACTGGGGGACGTCGATCCGGAAGGGCGTGATGTCGGTTGTCATGGAATGGAAGGTAGGAGGAATCGCGGAAAGAAACGTTCCGCGTTGGTGGGAGATAATTGCCCTGTGCGAGAGACCTCCGGCCGGCTGCTCCGCATGCTGTCGCTGCTCCAGCAGCGTCGCGACTGGACCAGCAGCGAGCTGGCCGAACGTCTCGGAGTGACGACTCGGACGATCCGCAACGACGTGGCCCGGCTGCGCGAGCTCGGCTATCCGCTCGAGGCTCGCCCCGGTGTCGCCGGCGGGTACCGGCTCGGGTCCGAGGGGGCGCTGCCCCCACTGCTGCTCGACGACGAGGAGGCCGTCGCGGTGGCGGTCGGCCTCCGGACCGCGGCGAGCGGATCGGTGGCCGGGATCGAGGAGACGTCGCTGCGCGCGCTGGCCAAGCTCCACCAGGTGTTGCCGTCACGGCTACGTCACCGAGTGGCGGCGCTGGAGTCGTCGACGGTGCCGATGCCGTTCCGTGGGGCCCGCGTCGACCCGGACGTCCTCGCGGTGGTCTCGCTGGCGTGTCGCGACCACGAGCGGCTCCGCTTCGACTACCGAGCCCACGCCGGCGAGACGTCGCGCCGCCACGTCGAGCCGTACCGGCTCGTTCACGACCGGCGCCGCTGGTACCTGTTCGCCTGGGACCTCGACAAGAACGACTGGCGGATCTTCCGGCTGGACCGGGTGACGCCGCGGAGCCCGACCGGTCCTCGGTTCGCGCCTCGGCCGCTGCCCGCGGACTCGGCCATCGCCGCATACGTCAACAGGGGCGTGAAGGAGGCGCACTGGCGGTTCCGGGCCAAGGTCGTCGTCCACGCCTCCGCCGACCACGTGCGCCGCCACCTTCCGGTGCCGGTGCGCGTCACGAGCCTCGGCGAGGACCGGTGCCTCTTCGAACCGGGCTCCGACAACCCGGACCTGCTCGCGCTGTATCTCGGCTTCCTCGAGGCCGACTTCGAGGTGGTCGACGCGCCGGAGCTCGTCGAGGCGCTGCGCGACGTGGCCGCGAAATATCAGCGTGCGGTCGATGCCTCCGCGCCGTGAGCCGGCTCAGACCGGTGCGTGCTGAGAGCGGCCGCCGGTGATGCGATAGACGTCGTAGACGCCGTCGACCCTCCGGACCGCGCGGATCACGTGGTCGAGATGCGAAGGCTCGCCCATCTCGAACGTGAAGCGCGACAGGGCCAGTCGGTCGCGAGACGTCTGCACGGACGCCGAGAGGATGTTGACGTGCTGGTCTGAGAGAACCCGCGTGACGTCGCTGAGCAGCCGGTTGCGGTCGAGCGCCTCGACCTGGAGCTGCACGAGGAAGACGCTCGACGAGCTGGGCGCCCACTCGACGTCGAGGAGCCGGTCGTTCTGCCGCAGCAGCGACTCGGCGTTGGTGCAGTCACGCCGGTGGACCGAGACGCCGTTGCCCCGGGTGACGAAGCCGAGGATCGGGTCACCGGGCACTGGCGTGCAGCACTTGGCCAGCTTGACCAGGACGTCGTCAGCGCCGACCACGACGACGCCGGGGTCGCCCGCCCGCCGCTGCCGGGCCCGCGTCGGGACCGTCGCCTCCGCCAGGTCCTCGCTCGCGCCCTCCTCGCCGCCGAACGACTGGACGACCCGGTTGACGACATTGGCCGCGGAGACGTGGCCCTCCCCCACCGCCGCATAGAGGCCGTCGATGTCGAGGTACCGGAGGTCGACGGCGACCGCCGCCAGGCTCTCCGCGGACATGAGCCGCTGGAGCGGCAGCTTCTGCTGGCGCAGCGCCTTGGCGATGGCGTCCTTGCCGCGCTCGATGGCCTCCTCGCGCCGCTCCTTGGAGAACCACTGGCGGATCTTGTTGCGGGCCCGCGCACTCTTGACGAACTGCAGCCAGTCCCGCGACGGCCCCGCCCCGTCGGCCTTGGACGTGAGGATCTCGACGACGTCGCCGTTCTCCAGCGTCGACTCCAGCGGGACCAGCCGGCCGTTGACCCGGCCGCCGATGGTGTGGTGGCCGACCTCGGTGTGCACCGCATACGCGAAGTCGACCGGTGTCGAGGCGGCCGGCAGCGACACGACCTCGCCCTTGGGCGTGAAGACGTAGACCTCGCCGGCGTTCATCTCGAACCGCAGCGAGTCGAGGAACTCGCTCGGGTCCTCGGTCTCGCGCTGCCAGTCGACCAGCTGCCGAAGCCAGACCATCTCCCCGTCGCCGGACTTCAGCGGCGGGGCGCTCTTGGCGTCCTCCTTGTACTTCCAGTGTGCGGCGACGCCGTACTCCGCCCGGCGGTGCATCGTATGCGTGCGGATCTGGATCTCGACGGCCTTGCCCTCCGGCCCGATCACCGTCGTGTGCAAGGACTGGTACATGTTGAACTTCGGCATCGCGATGTAGTCCTTGAACCGGCCGGGGACCGGGTTCCACCGCGCGTGCAGGGCGCCGAGCGCCGCGTAGCAGTCGCGTACCGTCTCGACGAGGACGCGGACCGCGACGAGGTCGTAGATGTCCTCGAAGTCGCGACCGCGGACGATCATCTTCTGGTAGACGGAGTAGTAGTGCTTCGGGCGGCCGGTGACCGTCGCCTTGAGCTTGGCGCCGCGCAGGTCGTCGCCCACCTGGGACCGGACGCCGGCGAGGTACTCCTCGCGGGCCGGGGCGCGCTCGGCGACGAGGCGGACGATCTCGTCGTAGACCTTGGGGTAGAGCGTGGCGAACGAGAGGTCCTCGAGCTCCCACTTGATGGTGTTCATGCCGAGCCGGTGGGCCAGCGGCGCGTAGATCTCGAGGGTCTCGTGAGCCTT
>DATLQE010000142.1:0-3410 GCA_035535335.1 Lapillicoccus sp.
CACGCCGGCTCTGTGGGACGCGCTCACCGAGGCGATGGCGCCCTACGACGGACTGCCCTGTGGGCTGGGCGCCCGGGACACGCTGAGGACAGAGATGGGGTACCCGCTGCACGGGCAGGACCTGTCGCTCGACATCACCCCAGTGCAGGCCCGGGCGGGCTGGGCCGTCGGGTGGAAGAAGCCCCAGTTCTGGGGCCGCGAGGCGCTGGTCGCCGAGAAGGAGGGAGGTCCCGCACGGCAGTCGTGGGGCCTGCTCGTGACTGGCCGGGGCATCCCGCGACCGCACTGCACGGTGAGCCTGGACGGCCGGACCGTCGGCGAGGTGACGTCGGGGACCTTCTCGCCGACCCTGCGTCAGGGTGTTGCACTCGCGCTTCTCGAGCCCACCGTCGGGGTGGGGGCCGACGTCGTCATCGACGTCCGCGGCCGCGAAGTCCAGGCAACGGTGGTCAAGCCGCCGTTCGTGGACGTACAGACGCGGTCGGCGTGAACTCCGCGGCCGCGTCGAATCGCGCTCGCCGCACCGCCCGCCGCAGGATGGCCATGACCGGCGGTCCGGCGAGGACGACGAGGACGGCGGTCAGCACCGCGCGCGGGAGGTCGTAGCCCAGCGACGTCGCGAGGTAGAAGACCCCGTAGTGCTGTGCGTTGCTGGCCACCGACGCGCCCGGCACGAAGCCGGCGCTCGCTGGTGCGGCACCGGCAGTCATGAACGGCCAGAACCAGAGGTTGAGCAGAGCGCCGTAAACCAGGCTCGCGACGATCCCGTATGCGGCGAGCAGCCACCGCTCCGCGCGCTTCCCGACCGGGGGCAGCAGGGTCGCCCCCAGCGCGACCCAGCCACACCCGACCATCTGGAACGGCAGCCAGGGGCCGACGCCACCGGTGAGGAGTGCTCCGGTCAGCAGTGTGAGGCAGCCGAAGAGGAACGCCTTGCTCGCTCCCAGCACTCGTCCACCGACGACGAGGAGGAAAAACAGGGGTTCGAGTCCCGCGGTGCCGGCGGAGAGCACGCGCAGCGCGCCGCCGATCGCCGCGAGGACGCCGAGGACGGCTACCGCCTTGGCATCGAGCCGGTCGGTCGTTAGCTCGGCGACGAAGACGACGGCCAGCAGCGCGAGGAGCAGGGCGAACAGCCACGGCGCGTCGTGGCCGTGCTCCTCTCCGATGCGGGGGTCGGCGAAGAACGGCCAGAAGTAGGCAGCGAGCCCGACCAGGCTGACCAGACCCAGCGCGAGGACGGACGGCGCGCGAAATCCCAGGCTCGGCGTCACGACGCCTCCCCGAGCGCGGCCTCGACGTCGGCGACGGTGAGGTAGGGGAGTGGGTGGAGAATCTTGGCCACCTGCGGCGCGAAGGCCGGGGAGCCGGCGAGGACGTCCCGGGCGACGCCGTCGGCGACGACCTCCCCGTCGGCCAGGACGACCACGCGGTCCGCGACGTCGGCGGCGAGCTCGACGTCGTGGGTGGCGACGGCGACGGTATGCCCGGACGCAGCGAGCTCCCGCAGCACGCCGACCAGCCGGGTCTTGGCCGGGTAGTCCAGGCCGCGCGTCGGTTCGTCGAGGAGGACAACGCCGGGGTGGCCCACCAGGACGACGGCGAGGGCCAGGCAGAGGCGTTGGCCTTCGGAGAGGTCCCTCGGATGGCTGTCGTCGTCGACGCCTTCGCAGAGGCGGTCGAGGAGGCGGCGGGTGCTGCCACGCGTGAGGGCCCGCTCGGCGTCGGCCTGGTCGCACTCGGCGGAGACGCGGTCCGCATACAGGAGCAGGTCCGGGTCCTGCGGAACGAGGCCGACCTCGCGGACGAGGCGGGCTGGACCCGCCAAGACGGGGTCGAGGGCGGCGACCTGGACGCGCCCGGACGTGGGGCGGACCTGGCCGGCGAGCGCCGCGAGCAGGGTCGACTTGCCGGCACCGTTGCGGCCCATCACGGCGGTGACCGTCCCGCTGGACAGCTCGAGGTCGACGCCGCGCAGGGCCTGGGTGACGCCGCGCCGAACGGCCAGCCGGGACACCATGGCCGCCGGCGCCCCGTCCGGGGCCCTGTTCCCGCGACCTGACGCCGCGTCAAGCGATCTGACGCCGATGGCAACCCGGGTCGAGTCGCTTGACGCGGCGTCGAGTCGGGCCCGCAGGTCTCCGGCGCGGCGGCGGGCGTCGCGCACGGACAGGGGGAGCGGCGACCAGCCGAGGCGGCGGCCGAGCTCGACGACGGGCGGATGGACCACCGAACGAACCATCGCCTCGGCGGGGTCGAGAGGTGCGGACACCGTGCCCTGGTCGACGAGCAGCACGCGGTCGGCATGGTGCACGACCCGTTCGAGACGGTGCTCGGCGAGGAGCACCGTCACGCCCAGGTCGTGGACCAAGCGGTGCAGGGCCGCCAGGACGTCCTCGGCGGCGACCGGGTCCAGCGCCGAGGTCGGCTCGTCGAGGACGAGGATCCGTGGACCCGCCGCGAGGACGGCCCCGATGGCGACGCGCTGCTGCTGGCCGCCGGAGAGTTCGGTGAGGGTCCGGTCGCGGACCTCCGCGAGGCCGAGCAGGTCCAGGGTCTCCTCGACCCGACGACGCATGGCCTGAGGGGCGACGCCGAGGATCTCCATGCCGTAAGCGAGCTCGTCCTCCACGGTGTCGGTGACGAACGTGGCGAGCGGGTCCTGGCCGACGAGGCCGACGACATCGGCCAGGTCACGCGGCCGGTGCGTCCGGGTGTCCCGGCCGTCGACACCGACCGTCCCGGCCATCGTCCCCCCGGAGAAGTGGGGGACCAGGCCGTTGACGCAGCGCAGCAACGTGGACTTGCCGCTGCCGGTCGGGCCGACGACGAGCACCAGCTCGCCCTCCTCGACCGTGAACGTCACGTCGCGCAGGGCCGGGCGGGAAGGGTCCTGACCTGGGTACGTCACGCTCACCGAGGTCAGCTCGATCACGATGTCACCTGCTTCGCCGGCGGGACGGCGGACGTCGCCGCGGCCGAACGACCGGCGGTCTGCGCGGCCGCCCGGACGGCGGCCAGCCGTGGCGGCACCGGGGTGACGACGGCGGCCAGGCCGGGGAGCAGCACGCCGAGAACGAGGACCAACGGCGCCTCGGGCCAGGCCAGCGGACTCTGGGCGAGGACGACGCCCGGCCAGCCGTGCGACTCGGCCCAGATCAGGAGCGCCGCCGGAACCGCTCCGACCACGGTCACCGCCCATTCCGGCGCTCCCCACGGGTCCCGCCGGTACCGGGATCGCACGTCGCGCCGTGCGCCGACGAGCAGCGCCGCGGTAGTGACGACCAGGCCGAGGAGCAGCAGCGGCATACCGAGCAGGCCGGTGACCGACCCGTCGAGGACTCCGTAGAGCCCGGCCACCACGCCCACCAGGCCGGTCAGCGTCAGGGCGCTGGCCAGGCGGCGGGCGG
>DATLQE010000143.1:0-4385 GCA_035535335.1 Lapillicoccus sp.
TCGCCGGAGGCCGTGTGGTCGCGGGGCCACCACGTGTCCATCCGGTGCGCCCAGACGTCAAAGGCGTGCGCCAGGGGGCAGGCGACGACGAGGGTCAGCCGGAGCGGCTCAGTCATCGGCGTCCCTCGTCGTGTTCTCCGCCACCAGCCGAAATCGGACCGCGGCGTCGCCCCAGAGCCGTTCGAGGTACTCGCGGACGGCCACGGCGCCCTCGGGCTCCAGGTGGTAGATGCGCCGGGTGCCGACCGCCACCTCCGCGACCAGACCCGCGTCCTTGAGGACGCGAAGATGACGGGAGACGGCCGGACGGCTGATCGGCACACCCTCGGCGATCTCCTGGACCGACCGTTCCCGCGTGGCCAACAGCCCCAGGATCTCGCGCCGCGATCCGTCGCCGAGCGCTTCCAGTGCGGCGTCCGGCCCGCGCTCGGGACGGGCGGCGGCCGGCATGACGAGATGGTAACCCTGGAGTTACCGTAACTCTAGGGTTACCGTTGCCCAGACCGCCGCGTGGTCGGTGCCGCGCACCGGAACCACACCCGCGTCGGTCGCCGTGACACCACGGCCGAGGACGTGGTCGAGCTGCACGAACGGCGGTATGCGTCGGCCCTGCGGCCACGTCCGGACCCATCCGGCGCCGGTGGCCCGATGCGTGTCGGTCAGCCCTTCGAGCATCGACCGGAACGCCGGATGGCTCTGCGAGGCGTTGAAGTCGCCGGCCAACATCAGGGGCTGGTCGGTCGGCTGGGCGAGCTGCCACTGGCGGATCCGATCGAGGTCCTGATGCCATCCGCGCGCGGTGACGATGGGCTGACGGGTGTGGATCGCCTTGACCCGGAACGCGCCGGCCGGCCGTGCGACCAGGGCGTACGGCTCCCAGAAGAGCGATCCGTCGACGCCCTGGCCGGGGTCGAGCAGCGTGAGCGGCCAGCGGCTGCGGATCATCGCACCGGTCGTCCCGGACTCGGCGCGCCCGACGGCGTAGGGCAGCTCCTTGTCCAGGCCGGCCGCCCTCAGCCGAGACACCGCCTGGGGGGTCAGCTCGACGAGGACGACCACGTCGGCCGAGTGGTCGCGGACGCCCTTGATCACGTCGTCGGCGCTGGCGCCGCCGAACTCGAGGTTGGACGAGAGGACCGTCACCGCATCGGCATCGGCGGGCGCTGTCGGAGTTCCGGTGAGACCGAACGAGGCGACCGCGAGCACGACGGCCACGGCGCTGGGTACCGCACCGACGAGGGCGAGGCGACCCAGGCCGCATACCAGCGCCAGCACGGTGACGACGACGACCCCGGTGCCGGTGACGGGGACCACCGCCTGAACCGCGGCCACCTCGCGCGAGGCCACGTCGAGCCAGCGCGTCGCGAAGCCGACGGTGAGCAGCAGGAGGGCGAGGCCGAGGACGGCCGCGAGCCCGCGGCGGAAGGTTCGCACGAAAGAGCCGTCAGGCCTCGATGACCACCGGAATGATCATCGGCCGGCGCCGGATCGTGCCCCCGACCCAGCTCCCGATCGTCCGGCGGATGACCTGCTGGAGCTGGTACTCGTCGCGCACGCCGTTGCCGGTCGCCTCGGCGAGCGCCTGCTCGACCTTCGGGATGACCTCGTCGAAGATGCCGTCGTCCTCGACGAACCCGCGGGCCGTGATCTCCGGGCCGGCCGCGATCTTCCCGGTGGCCGCGTCGATGACGACGATGCACGTGATGAACCCCTCGTCGCGGAGGATCCGCCGGTCCTTGAGGAGCGTCTCCGTGGTACCCCCGACCGAGGACCCGTCGACGTAGATGAACCCGCAAGGCACGGCGCCGACCAGCCGCGCCCGCCCGTCGGCAAGGTCGACCACTCCTCCGTTGGGCGCGACGATGACCCGCTTGCGCGGCACCCCCGTGGCGACCGCCAGCTCGGCGTTGGCGACGAGGTGCCGCCACTCGCCGTGGACCGGCACCACGTTGCGGGGCTTGACGATGTTGTACATGTAGAGCAGCTCGCCGGCACTGGCGTGACCCGAGACGTGGACCTTGGCGTTGCCGCGGTGGACGACGTCGGCGCCGAGCATCATCAGGCCGTTGATGACCCGGTAGACGGCGTTCTCGTTGCCGGGGATGAGTGAGCTGGCCAGCAACACCGTGTCACCGACGCCGACCTCGATCCGGTGGTCGCGGTTGGCCATCCGGGAGAGGGCGGCCATCGGCTCACCTTGCGACCCCGTGCAGATGAGGACCACCTTGTTGTCGGGCAGGTCGTCCAGCTTCTTGACGTCGACGAGGACGCCGTCGGGGATGTGCAGGTAACCGAGCTCGGCGGCGATGCCCATGTTGCGGACCATCGACCGGCCCACCATGGCCACCTTGCGGCCGGCCTTCTGGGCGGCGTCGAGAACCTGCTGGACGCGGTGCACATGGGAGGCGAAGCACGCCACGATGATCCGCCGCCGGGCGTGCCGGAAGACGCGGTCGATGGCGGGGGCGATCTCGCGCTCGGTCGTCGTGAACCCGGGCACCTCGGCGTTGGTCGAGTCCGTGAGGAAGAGGTCGACGCCCTCTTCCCCCAGCCGCGCGAACGCGCGGAGGTCGGTCAGCCGACCGTCGAGGGGCAGCTGGTCCATCTTGAAGTCACCGGTGTGCAGCAACGTGCCGGCCCGCGTGCGGACCATGACGGCCAGCGCGTCGGGAATCGAGTGGTTGACGGCGACGAACTCGAGATCGAAGGCGCCGAGCCGTTCGCGGGTGCCCTCTTTCACGGTGAGCGAGTAGGGGGTGATGCGGTGCTCCTTGAGCTTCGCCTCCAGCAGAGCCAGGGTCAGCTGAGAGCCGAGGAGCGGGATGTCGGGCTTGCGCTTGAGGAGGAACGGCACGGCGCCGATGTGGTCCTCGTGCCCGTGGGTCAGGACAATTGCCTCGACCCGGTCGAGTCTTCCGTCGAGGTACTCGAAGTCGGGCAGGATCAGGTCGATCCCGGGGTGGTGGTCCTCGGGGAACAGCACGCCGCAGTCGATGACGAGAAGGCGACCCTGGGTCTCGAGGACGGTCATGTTCCGGCCGACTTCCCCGAGGCCTCCGAGGGCGACGACGCGCAGGGCGTTGTCGGCGAGGGGCGGGGGGTCGGCGAGGTCGGGTAAGGGGATGGTCACGTAGAGATCGGGTCCTTGAGGGTGGCGAGAGCGGCCCGTAGCTTCCCGAGGTGCTCCGGGGGCGACTCGACCAGCGGCAGCCGCACAGCCGCCGAGTCGATCACGCCGAGATCCGTGAGGGCGGCCTTGGCCATGATGGCGCCCTGCGACGTGTTCATCACGGCGTCGACGACGGAAAACAGACGGCGGTGGATTCCCACGGCCGTCTCGAGGTCGCCCGCGTCGACCGCGGCGAGCATCGACGCATACTCACTGCCGGCCACATGAGTGGTGACGCCGATGTAGCCGGTTGCGCCCTGCGTGAGGTGGCTGAGCGTGGCGACGTCGTCGCCGGAGAACCACAACAGATCGGTCTGGTCGAGCAGCCGGCTGGCCGCCCAGAGGTCGCCCTTGGCATCCTTGACGGCGGCGATGCGCGGGTGCTCGGCGAGCCGGAGCAGCGTCTCGGTGGCGATCGCGGTGCCGGTGCGGGCGGGGATGTCGTAGAGGATGACCGGCAGCTCGGTGGCATCGGCGACGGCCGTGAAGTGCGCGAACAGACCGGGCTGGGTGGGCCGGTTGTAGTACGGGGTGACGACGAGGAGGCCGTGCGCGCCAGTTGCGGCGGCCTGCTCCGCCAAATGCACGGTATGCGACGTGTCGTTCGACCCGACACCGGCCACCACCCGCCCCCGGTCGCCGACCGCCTCGAGCGCCGCCCGCAGCAGGTGGTCCTGCTCCTCGTCACTGGTCGTCGCCGACTCGCCGGTCGTGCCGTTGACGACGACGCCGTCGTGGCCGTTGTCGAGAAGGTGGGCGACGACCTTCTGGAGGCCGGTGAGGTCGAGGCTGCCGTCGCTGTGCATCGGGCTGACGACCGCCGTCAGCGAACGACCGAACGGCGACGCAATGCGTGCGGTCCAGGCGGTCATGGCGGCCAATCTATCGCCCGAGAACGGTGCGCCGGTCCGCCCCGACACGCCGCGCAGGTGACTCACCCGGCAGACGACAATGTCGAAGCGCTACCCGCTCGGGGGTCCGGGTAGCGCTTCGACACCACCTACATCGGCGTCACTCGTGATCCGTTACACCGGCGAGCGGCTTGGGCGTGTGACGTGGGTCACATCGCCGCCGACCGGTGTAGCGTGCGGCCGTGCAGCAGTACCTGGACCTCCTCGACCGGGTGCTCACCACGGGGGTCGAGAAGAGCGACCGCACCGGCACCGGCACGCTGAGCGTCTTCGGCCACCAGATGCGCTTCGACCTCGCGGACGGC
>DATLQE010000144.1:0-9622 GCA_035535335.1 Lapillicoccus sp.
AGACCCGCATACCGGAGGAACGCGATGTCCTGCGCGAAGGCGAGCTTGAGGGTGTCGTCGACCATGGCGTTGCCGCCGTACTTGACGACGACGAGCGCTCCGCGGAAGCGCTCCAGCCAGGGCAGAGCCTCGACGAGGGTCTGCGCCTTGGCGGCGGCGACCCGGAGGGCGGCGGCGTCGATGACACCCCGGATGGTGCTGGACGCGGTGCTGGAGGCGGTCATGTGCTGTAGGCCGAGTTCTCGTGGACGTAGTCGTGGGTGAGGTCGTTGGTCCAGACCGTCGCGGTCTCCGCACCGGCGTGGAGGTCGACGAGGACATGGACGTCACGGCCGGAGAGGTCGACCAGCGAGCGGTCCTCGCCGACGCCGCCGGCTCGGCAGACCTGGACGCCGTTCATGGCGACGTCAAGGGTGTTCGGGTCGAAGGTGGCCCGCGTGGTGCCGACGGCGGCGAGGACGCGTCCCCAGTTCGGGTCGGCGCCGAAGATCGCGCACTTGAACAGGTTGTTCCGGGCGACGGACCGGCCGACCTCGAGGGCGTCGTCCACCGACGCGGCGCCGCGGACCTCGATGGCGATGTCGTGAGCCGCCCCTTCCGCGTCGGCGAGCAGCTGGCGGGCGAGGTCGGCGCACACCGCGGTGACCGCCTCGGTCAGGACCGGGGCGTCTACGGCGATCCCCGACGCACCGGAGGACATCAGGAGCACAGTGTCGTTCGTCGACTGGCAGCCGTCGGAGTCGATCCGGTCGAAGGTCGTGTCGGTCGCTGAGCGGAGCCCCTCGTCCAGCGTGGCCGCGTCGGTGGCGGCGTCGGTCATGAGGACGACGAGCATCGTTGCGAGCGAGGGCGCCAGCATCCCGGCGCCCTTGGCCATGCCCCACACCGACCAACCGTCGCCGGTGTGCGTGGCGGTCTTGGCATGGGTGTCGGTCGTCAGGATCGCCTCGGCGGCGGCGTGACCGCTGGCCTCGAGCGCCGCCGCGGCCGTCCCCACGCCGGCGAGGACCTTGTCCATCGGGAGCAGCTCGCCGATCAGGCCGGTCGAGCAGACGACGACGTCGGCGGCGGAGAGGCCGAGGGTGTTCGCCACCTCCTCGGCCGTCCGGTGGCTGTCCTGGAAGCCCTGGTCGCCGGTGCAGGCGTTAGCGCCGCCGGAGTTGAGGACCACCGCGTCGACCCGACCGTCGGAGACAACCTGCCGGGACCACACGACCGGCGCCGCGACCACGCGGTTGCTGGTGAAGACCGCGGCGGCGTGATGATCAGGCCCGTCGTTGACGACCAGGGCGAGGTCGGGGTTGCCGCTCGGTTTGAGCCCGGCGGTGACGCCGGCGGCGCGGAAGCCCGTGGGCATTGCGGTCACGGGGCCACTCCTGCGACGGGCAGGCCGGAGGTCTCGGGGAGGCCGAGGGCGAGGTTGGCGCACTGGATGGCGCCTCCGGCGGTGCCCTTGGTGAGGTTGTCGATCGCCACGACGACGACCGCCCGGCCGACCGACTCGTCGAGCGTCAGCTGGAGGTGGGCCACGTTGGCGCCGAGGACATCCGCCGTGCGCGGCCACTGCCCTGGGGGGAGCAGGTGGACGAACGGCTCGCCGTCGTAGGCGTCCTCCCAGGCCGTGCGCAGCGCTTCGCCGGTGGTGCCGGCCTTCACGCGAGCGGTGCAGGTCGCGAGGATCCCGCGCGCCATGGGGGCGAGGGTCGGGGTGAAGGAGAGCGTCACGGACTCGCCGGCCGCCAACGCCAGGTTCTGCGCGATCTCGGGGGTATGCCGGTGACCACCGCCCACGCCGTACGGGGACATTGCCCCCATCACCTCGGCGCCGAGCAGGTGGGGCTTCAGACCCTTGCCCGCTCCGGACGTTCCGCTGGCGGCCACGATGACGACGTCGCTCGGCTCGAGCAGTCCGGCGACGAAGCCGGGCGCGAGGGCCAGGGAACAGGCGGTCGGGTAGCACCCGGGGACGGCGATCCGGGTGGCGCCCTTCAGCTCGTCGCGGACCGACCCGCCACGAACCGGCAGCTCGGGCAGGCCGTAGGGCCACGTGCCGGCGTGCTCGCTGCCGTAGAACGCCTGCCACGCGTCAGCATCAGACAGGCGGTAGTCGGCACCACAGTCGATGACCACCACATCGTCCGGCAACTGGGAGGCCAGGTCGGCCGACGCACCGTGCGGCAGGGCGAGGAAGACGACGTCGTGGCCGCGGAGGGTCGCCGGCGTGGTGGGTTCGAGGACCAGGTCGCCCACCGCGGCCAGGTGCGGGTGCACCTCCCCCAGGCGTCGGCCCGCCTGGGAGTCGGCGGCGACGGTTCGAAGGTGGATGTCGGGGTGGCCCAGCAGGAGCCGGACGATCTCACCGCCGGCGTACCCACTCGCGCCGGCGACTGCCGCGGTGACCATGCTGCATGACTATACACGCGATGCATACTGGCGCCGAGTCGGCAGTCAGGTGCGCTGGACCGCCCCGACGGCGTTCCCGGCCGCCGCCACGGCCGCGTCCCGGAACTCGTTGACCTCCTCGGTCGTCAGCGTCCGGTCGGGTGCCCGGAAGGTGAGCCGGTAGGCGAGCGAGGACTTCCCGTCGCCGACCTGCTCCCCCGCATACACGTCGAACAGGGCGATCTCCTCGAGGAACTCGCCGGCGCCGGACCGCAGCGAGCGCTCGACCTCGGCGGCCGTCACCGTGTCGGCGACGACGAGCGCGACGTCGGTGAGTGCGGCCGGGAAGGTCGAGAATTCGTGGTACCGCGTGGCCCCCTCGCTGGCCCGCGTCGCCACATCCACGTCGAGCTCCAGGGCGACCGTCCGGGCCGGGAGGCCCAGGACGGTGATCGTCTTCGGATGGAGCTCGCCGGCGTACCCCACCACCGTGGTCGGGTCGTCGCGCAGCACGATCCGCGCACACCGTCCGGGATGCCATGGTGCGTGGTCGGTCTCGGGCTCGACGTCGACCGCGACCGCCACCGCCCGGGCGACGGCGAGCGCCGACTCGACCACGTCCTCCCAGGACGCCGCTCGTCCGGGACCCCACCAGCCCGAGCGCTCCACTTCTCCGGCCAGAACGGCGGCCACGTGCCGGGGCTGCCGTGGCACGGCTGAGTAGATTGCACGGACCGTCGCATCGTCCGGTCGGCGGTCGATCCCAGGCACCGGAGCCGTATGCGTGGCCTCCGCACCAGGCAGCGTGACCATGCCGACTTCGAAGAGGCCGACGTCCTTGCGGCCGCGAGACACATTGCGGCGTAGCGCCTCAACCAGGGTCGACAACACCGACGTGCGCATCAGCGGCGCCTGGTCGGACAGGGGGTTGGCCACCCGGACTGCGGACCGGCGCGCGTCGTCGGGCGGCAGCCCGAAGGCGTCGGCGACGCCCTCCCCCACGAACGGGTAGGTCAGCACCTCGACAAAGCCTCGCGCGGCCAGCGCGTTGGCCACCACACGGCGAACCCGCTGGGCATGGGTCAGCCCCCGACCGGACGGCGGCGTCCGCACGATCGACGGGATCTTCTCATAGCCGTCGATCCGGGCGACCTCCTCGGCATAGTCGGGTCCGTCGACCAGGTCCGGCCTCCACGTCGGCGGCGTGACCTCGATGGTGTCGCCGCCGCCGTCCTCGACGGCACATCCCTCCGCCCGGAGGATCTCCACGACCCGCGGTCGCGAGTAGTCGACGCCGACCAGCCGGGCGGGTAGTGCCACGTCGAGCTGGTACGCCTCTGGCGGCTCGGTGTTGTCCACGTCGGTGACCGCCGGGTCGGCGGTCCCCCCGCCGTGCTCGACGAGCAGGTCGACGACGAGCTGGGCGGCGGCCGGTGGCAGGGCCGGGTCGACGCCCCGCTCGAACCTCTTCGACGCCTCGGTGACGAGCTTGTGACGCCGCGACGAACGGGCCACCGTCATCGGGTCGAAGTGGGCCGCCTCGATGAGCACGTCCGTCGTCGCCGGGGTCACCTCGCTGGTCGCACCGCCCATCACGCCCGCGATACCGAGCGGGGCCCCGCCGCCGTCGGTGATGAGGAGGTCCTCGGGGTCGAGCGCACGCTCGACGTCGTCGAGCGTCGTCAGCGTCTCGCCCGGACGGGCGCGGCGCACCTCGATCGACCCGCCGAGCGACGCAATGTCGTAGGCGTGCAACGGCTGCCCGAGCGTGAGCATGACGTAGTTGGTGACGTCGACGGCGAGCGAGATCGGCCGCATGCCCGCCTGGGTCAGGCGGCGCTGCATCCACGCGGGCGACGGCCGGTTGGGGTCGATCCCCCGGACGATCCGCGCGACGAACCGGTCGCACCCGGTGCGGCCGTCGATCGGCGCCGAGTCGGCGAGCCGGACCGCATACCCGTCGCTCGTGGCGACCGGCACCGAGAGCAGAGCGGGGTCGCGGTACCCACCCTCCGGCGAACCCTGCGAGTGCCAGTACTCCCGGGCGAGACCGCGCAGCGAGAAGCAGTACCCGCGGTCCGGGGTGACGTTGAGCTCGACGACGTCCTCGCCGAGGCCCAGCAAGGCGATCGCGTCGTCGCCGACCTGGACGCCCTCGAGCTGCTCGGGCGACAGCAACCGGCTGAGGACGACGATCCCGGTGTGGTCGTGGCCGATGCCGAGTTCGTCCTCGGCGCAGATCATCCCGTTGGAGACGCGGCCGTAGGTCTGGCGGGCGGAGACCTCGAACCCGCCGGGCAGCTCCCCGCCCGGCAGGACCACGACGACGAGGTCGCCGACCTCGAAGTTGACGGCCCCGCAGACGATCTCCTGGTGCTTCCCTTCGGTCTCCATCTGCCCGTGCCGCCCGACGTCGACGACGCAGAAGCGGATCGGCTTGCCGTTGTTCTGGACCTGCTCGTCGAAGGACAGGACCCGGCCGACGACCAGCGGACCGGTGATGTCCCCGCCGTGGATCGCCTCCTCCTCCAGGCCTACCGACACGAACGACGCCGCGACGTCCGCACCGGTGGCACCCGGTGCCAGGTCGGTGTACTCAGCGAGCCAGCTCAGCGGAACGCGCACGTCAGACCTCCATCCCAAACTGCTCGGAGAACCGCGCGTCCCCTTCGACGATGTCGTGCATGTCGGTCACGCCGTGCCGCAGCAACAGGGCCCGCTCGATACCGAGCCCGAACGCGAACCCGGTGTAGACGTCAGGGTCGATCCCACACGCCCGCAGCACCTTCCGGTTGACCATGCCCGAGCCGCCGAGCTCGATCCAGCCCGACCCGCCACAGGTCCGGCACATCGGGTCGTCGCCGTGGCAGGCGAAGCACACGAAGTCGGTCTCCATGCTGGGCTCGGTGAACGGGAAGTACGACGCGCGAACGCGGGTTCGGGTGCCCTCGCCGAACATGATCGACACGAAGTGGTCGATCGCGCCCCGGAGGTGGGCCATGGTCAGCCCCTTGTCGACGGCCAGCGCCTCGATCTGGTGGAAGACCGGGGTATGCGTGGCGTCCAGGTCGTCGGTCCGGAACACCTTGCCCGGAGAGACGACGTAGATCGGCGGCGTCCGCTCGAGCATGGTCCGGATCTGGACCGGCGAGGTGTGGGTCCGCAGGACGAGGCCGCCGTCCGCCGGGTCGACGAAGAAGGTGTCCTGCATCTGCCGGGCCGGGTGATCCTTCCCGAGGTTCAGCGCGTCGAAGTTCATCCACTCGGACTCGACCTCGGGGCCTTCGACGACCTCCCACCCCATGCCGACGAAGGCGTCCATGAGGCGTTCCTGCGTCAGCTCGAGTGGGTGCCGCGCTCCGGGTGGTCGACGGTGGACGGGCCGCGTGACGTCCACCGTCTCCTCGACGAGGATGCGCCGGTCGCGCTCCTGCTCCAGCTGCACCTGTCGGGCGGCGAGCGCCCGGCCCAGCTCGGCCTGAGCGGCGCCGACGCGGCGGCCCGCGTCGGCCTTGGCGCTGGGCGGCAACGCACCGATCTCCCGCCTGGCGAGCGCGACGGCACCGCGGTCGACGTGCGCGATGCGGGCGGCTTTCAGCTCGTCCAGGCTTCCGGCGGCGGCGAAGGCCGCGGTTGCCTCTCGTACCGCGGCGTCCAGCGCCGCAGGGTCGAGAACGGCGACCTCGACGGGGTCGTACTGCGTGTTGGGTCCGGACATCCGTGGCGTTCCTCGGGTGATGCTGTCGGGTGGCGCGGGCGCACAGCACACCGACGTCTCCACGAGCCTCCGGAGAGACCAGGGTTGACGTCGGGCGCGCCCGAGTCTAGGTGCAGGGGTATGCGCAGCCGCCGGCTGCCCTCGGGCGGACACGCATACCTCGGCATGCGGAGGGAGACGACCTAGCGGACGAGTCCCTGGGCGCCCGAAGGCCCGGTAAATCGACGGCGCACACCGGTCATGGCTCCACCATGCCCAACGCCACCCGAGGAGGCAACCGGCTTGCGCGCAGAACGGTCGGGGCCCTGGCCGCCTAGGCGAGGTGCTCGGGCGCTCCGGACGGCAGCGTGAACCGGAAGTCGGCGCCGCCAGAGGGAGCCCGGCCGACGGTGATCTGGCCGCCGTGAGCCTCGACGAGACCGCGCACGATGTACAGCCCCAGCCCGCTGCTGCCGCGGCGCTGGCCGTGCCAGAACCGGTTGAAGACGAGCGGAAGGTGCTCCTCCGGCACTCCTTCGCCCTCGTCGGCCACCGACACGAGGACTGGAGGCTCTTCGCCGCTGCGCGGGCCCACCACGTTGCCGTGGCTGTCCGGCTGGCCGTCCCGGGTGATGCCGACGGTCACCGTGCCGTCGCCGTGACGGACGGCGTTCTCGAGAAGGTTCGCGAGGATCTGGTTGACCCGGTCGGGATCGGCCCAGACCTCGGGGAGGTCGGGTTCGGCGAGGACGGAGAACCGGTCACCCGGTATTCCGCCGGCCCGCAGCCGCTCCACGTGCCGGTGGACCAGGGCCGGCAGGTCGACCGGCTGAAGGCGGACGTCCATCCGTCCGGCGTCGAGGCGGGAGACGTCGAGCAGCTCGGTGATGAGCCGCGACACGCGGTCGGCGTCGGTCTCCATCGTCTCGATCATGAAGCGCTTCTGCTCGTCGGTGAACTTCTCCCAACCCCGCAGCAGCGTCGAGGAGAAGCCCTTGACCGAGGTCAGCGGCGACCGCAGCTCATGGGCGATGGTCGAGATGAGCGCGGCGTGGTCCTGCTCGGCACGCTGCCGGGCCGAGGCGTCGCGCAACGACATCAGCACTCGCCGAACCGGACCCCGCCGCTCGGTTCGCAGGTACTTCGACGTGATGAGCAGCTCGAGGCCGTTACCGGTGAACAGCAGCTTCTCCCGGTGGCCGGTGACGATGTGCAGGCTGTGCAAGGGGTCGGCGTAGTCCCACCAGGAGCGACCCTCGTTGTCGTGCAGCGGGAACGCCTCGCGGACCGGCCGGTCCGTCAGCGCCTCGGGCTGGCCCTCGACGAGCTGGGCCGCCCGGTTGCTGACGAACTTGATCAGCCCCATGTGGTCGACGACGACCAGCCCGTCCGGCAGCAGCTCGGCCAGCGCACCGACCTGCGGCGGCGGGTTCGTCACGTCGAGGGGGGCTCCCTCCGCTCCGGCCATGGCGGAATTCTAGGGAGCGGGAGCCGCTGCCGCGGCCGAGGCATACAGGCAGATGGTCGCGGCCATGGCGAGGTTGAGCGACTCGGCCCGGCCGTGAATGGGCACGCGGACGACATCGTCGGCGCTCTCGAGGTCCCCGGGGCGAAACCCCCAGGCCTCGTTGCCGAACAGCCAGGCGTGCCGAACGGTGAGGTCGACGCGGTCGACGGTGCGGTCCCCGGTGCCCTCGGCCGCCAGGATCCTGAGCCCGGCATTGCGGAGTCGGTCGACCACGGCGTGCACGGGTGCACCGGTGACGACCGGCAGGTGGAAGAGGGAGCCGGCGGTGGAGCGGACCACCTTCGGAGCGTATGCGTCCACGCTTTCCTCGCTGACCACGACCGCGTCCGCGCCGGCCGCGTCCGCGGCTCGGATCACCGTGCCGGCGTTGCCGGGATCTCGCACGTGGGCGAGGACGGCGACCACGCGCGGCTCGGCGGCAAGCACCTCGTCGAGGTCCACGGCCGGCAGGCGGCAGACCGCCAGCAGGCCCTGCGGTGTCTGGGCGTCGGCCATCGCCGCGAGGACCTCGCCGCTGACGGACGTGACGGGGAGCCCGGCGTCCGACGCGGTGGTGAGGATGTCCGCATACCGCTGCACCGCCTCGTCCGTGACGTAGAGGTCACGGACGAGATCCGGCCGCCACCGGACCGCCTCGCGGACGGCCTGCGGCCCCTCGGCGAGGAAGAGTTCGTGGCGATCGCGGACACCGCGGCGACCGAGGGCAGCGACCGACCGGACCCGCTCGGAGCGGGGGTTCTGCAGCAGCTCGGGCAGCTCAGGCCGCGTCGCTGGTGCCGGCGGCCGGGACGTTGGCCGTGACGTTGGCCTTGGCCAGCTCGACGAGCGCCGTGAACGCCGCCGCGTCGGTCACCGCGAGGTCGGCAAGGATCCGGCGGTCGACCTCGACGCCGGCCGCCTTGAGGCCCTGGATGAACCGGTTGTACGTCATGCCGTTCGCGCGGGCGCCAGCGTTGATGCGCTGGATCCACAGGCGACGGAAGTCACCCTTCTTGGCGCGACGGTCCCGGTACGCGTAGCCGAGCGAGTGGGTGACCTGCTCCTTGGCCTTGCGGTAGAGCCGCGAGCGCTGGCCGCGGTAGCCGCTGGCTCGCTCGAGGGTCACCTTGCGCTTCTTGTGGGCGTTCGCCGCCCGCTTCACGCGTGCCACGTGAGTTCTCCTTGTGTGCTGTGGGTCAGGGGTGCGGTCGCGCTGACCGGCTGGGTCAGCGGCCGAGCATCCGGCGGGCGGTCTTGGCGTCGGGCTTGGACAGCTCGACGTCGTCGGCGATCGAGCGCATCTTCTTGCTCGATTTGCGCTCCAGCAGGTGGCGGCCACCGGCCTGCTCGCGCATGACCTTGCCGGTCCCCGTGATGCGGAACCGCTTCTTTGCACCGCTGTGCGTCTTCATCTTCGGCATGGTGATCCTCGGCGTGGTGCCGATAGCTCCTTCGGGGGTCGTGGCCGCGTGGACGTGCCGGGCGGCCGCGGTGGGCGTCAGGCCGACTCGGCCGACGCGGCGGTCTTGGTGGGTGGGGCGGGTCGGGGGCGAGGCCGTGGTGTCGCGGGCGCGGACGGCGCCGGGGCGGCGGCCGGGGCGCTGGCCGCCGGGGCATTGGCGGCCGGGACGGTGCCCGGCTCGGGGCCGGTCGCCGGGTCGATCGGCGTGTCGATCGCCGTGTCGATCGGCGTGTCGATCGCCGTGTCAATCGCCGTGTCGATCGCGGGGTCGGTCGCGTCGTCCGGACCCGGCATCGAGCTCAGCTCGCGGCGGCGGCGCTGCTCGGCGCGGGCGTCGGCCTTCTTCTTCGTCGGGGCGAGGACCATGACCATGTTGCGGCCGTCCTGCTTCGGGCTCGACTCGACGTAGCCCAGCTCGGTGATGTCCTCGGCCAGCCGCTGCAGGAGCCGGAAGCCCAGCTCCGGTCGCGACTGCTCGCGACCGCGGAACATGATCGTCACCTTGACCTTGTCGCCCGCCTTGAGGAACCGCTCGACGTGGCCCTTCTTGGTGCCGTAGTCGTGCGGGTCGATC
>DATLQE010000145.1:0-4926 GCA_035535335.1 Lapillicoccus sp.
CGCCAGAACAGCGACGGCTCGTAGTCACCGCGGCGGCGGCTGGACTCCATCATGAGGACCGGGAAGACGCCGCCCATCAGCGGGCCGGTGAGGGCACCGACGACGCCGAGCGAGCCGGTGAACGAGGCGGTCTCGGTGATGATGAGCAGCTCCGCGAGGACGAAGATCGACCCGATCAGAACCAACCCCAGCAGTCGCCCCAGTCCACGGCGATGCACGAACCGCTCGGCCACGAGGTTGTAAAGGCCCAATGACAGGTGGACGGTGCCCATCCCGACCGCGAGGAAGACGAAGACGAAGCCGACCACGGTCGCGGCGTTTCCGGCCTCCTCGGCCAGCGGGACGAGGGCGGTACCCGGCTCGTCGCGGAGCCGCGCAGCAGGGACCGCGCCTCCGACGGCGAACACCCACAGGCTGTAGAGCGCGATGACGGTGAACATCGCGGCGACGCTTCCCCTCATCAGGGAGCGGCCGCCCGGGTCACGCTTGAGGACGACTTGGGCGGCGTTGCCGACCGAGGTGTGGCCGTAGAACGACAGCAGCACCACCCCGAACGCCACCGCCAGCACGCTCGGGTCGAACGACGAGCTGCCCGGGATCGCCGCATACCTGACGTTGTCCGCCTCCAGGACGGTCAGCGCGAGGAGGACCAGGATGACGATGGAGAGGACGTTGCAGATCCCGACGACCAGGGCGGAGGCGATCGTCGCGTCGAGGCGTTTCCGGAAGACCAGGGCGATGTTCACCGCGAACAGCGCCGCCGCCCACAGCGGTGCGCTGGTGTGCGTGGTCTGGGCGACGGTCACCCCGAACCCGACGTAGCAGGCCAGCAGCACGGGCGCCGTGTAGATCGTCATGCCGACGCCGAAGGTGACGCCGCCGGTGCGGCCGAGGTAGCCCCGGACGACCCGGCCGAAGAACGCCCCGCCCCACCGGACCGAGCCGGTGCGGGTGAACGTCTCCGCCACCGCCGCAACGGTCAGGACGTTGAGCAGCCCGAGAACGACGATGATCGCGACGCCGGGCAGCGGACCGACCCCGGCCACGGCGATCGGCAGCGCCAGCATCCCCGCACCGACGGTCTCGGTGAGGGTGAGGCCGTACGTGGTCCAGAACGGCGGCAGCTCCTCCAGGCGGCGGTTCAGTCGCGCCCGTGTCCACCGCAGCTTCTCGACCGTGGTGAGGTCGGTGTCGTAGACATCCGAGAGCTCGCCGCGGTGCCGCTGCCGGTATGCCTGCTGCACGGCCGGGTCGTCCAGGCCGAGCGCCGCGCGGATCCGGCCGGCGTCCTCCTCACGAAACCGGTACTTGTCGCCGATCCGGTGGGCCAGCTCGGCGCGCGCGACCGCGTCCGGGGGCACGAGATAGGCCCATCGAGGCGCGAACTGCTCGAGCTCCTGGATGGTCGGCGGCGGCAGGTCGCGCCCGGCGGCGAGAGCGGAGAGGAAGGCCCGCTCCTGCTCCTCGAGGACGCCGGCGGAGAGCACCGGCGCGGTGGCGTTCCGGGCCTTGAGGGCGAGGTATGCGGTACGGCTCTCGATGACGTAGAGGGCGCTGCTCACCCGTCGTCCGGACAGCCCGCCGAGCACCTCGGCGCGACTGAGGAACGGCCCCTGCTCCCGCTCCGGAGTCCGGTTCACCCGGCCTCCCGGCGGACGAAGTCGGCCACCGTGATGAGCTCCTTGCTCAGGTCCTCGTCGGGATATCGCAGCGAGAAGATCCCGGCGCTGCCGAGGGTCATCATGGCGTCGGAGTGCGGGAGGACGGCTACCACCGGGCATTCGTAGGCCTGCTCGACCCGTTCGCGGACGACGGCCGGGTCGAAGCTGTCCGGGGACTTGTTGACGACGAGAGCGATCCGCGGGACTTCCAGCTCCTTGGCCACGTGGACGGTGACACCCGTGCCCTCGTAGTCCTGCTGGTCCGGCCGCAGGACGACCAGCACGGTGTCCGCGACGACGAGGGACAGGAGAGTCTCCTCCTGCAGCCCCGGATGGGTGTCGACGAGCAACGCGTCGAGCTCGAGGGCGTCGACGAACTCGCGCAGCCCTTCGACCAGCTGCTGCGAGTCGTAGCCGTTGCGGAGTACCCGCGTGATCTCCCCCGGCTGGATGCTCGACGGGATGAGGTGGATCCGACCCGGGACTCCCGGCGGGGTGACGTCGAGAGCGACCTGCTCGATGGGGACCCCGTCGAAGAGGAAGTCGTTCAGCGAGGCGGTGATGTCGTCACCGGACAGTCCGAACAGGACGTGGATGCCCGGGGACTGGACGTCGGCGTCGATGACGCCGACCCGCATGCCCTCCCGGGCCAGCTGAGCCGCGACGTTGGCGCTGAGGTTCGACTTGCCGGTTCCGCCGCGGAACGAGTGCACCGAGACGACACGAACTGGTCGGCGCGGCACGCCGTTCAGCCTAACCACCGGCTACCGCCGTCAGTCGCGATGCAGGCCCTTCGAGATCGCGTAGCGGACCAGCTCGACGCGGTTGTGCATCTGGAGCTTGCCGAGGGTGTTCTGCACGTGGTTCTGCACCGTCCGGTGCGAGATGAACAACGAGGTGGCGATGTCCTTGTAGCTCATCCCGGTCGCCACGAGCTTGAGCACCTCGGTCTCGCGTTCCGTCAGCTGCGGCGCCGCGGACCCGCCGGAACCGGCGTTCTGCATGCGTCGGAACTCGCCCAGCACCAGGCCCGCCAGACCGGGAGTGAAGACCGCGCGACCGCGCGCGGTACGGCGGACCGCCTCGAGGAACTCCTCGCGGGCGGCCGACTTCACAAGATAGCCGGACGCGCCGGCCTTGACCGCGTCGAGGACGTCCTGGCGCTCGCCGCTCACCGAGAGGATGAGGATCTTGGTGGGCAGCTCCTCGGCGGCGAGCTGCGCGCATACCTCGACGCCGTGGACGCCCGGGAGGTTGAGATCAAGGACCAGCACGTCGGGAGTGGTCGCCTTGACCCGGCGGACCGCCGCCGCCCCGTCGGCCGCGGTACCGACCACCTGGAACCCGGCGTCGGTGAGGTCGCGGGCGACGGCGTCGCGCCACATCGGGTGGTCGTCCGCGACGACGACGGTGATGGAGGCGTCGTCCACCGGCTCGTCCTCGGCCTCGAGGGACTCGACCTCCTCGATGCCGTCTCCGCCGGACTGGTTCGGTCTCATGTCACCGGTCATGTCACCTGTCATGTCACGTGTCAATGTCACGCGCCTCGCTTGGGAATCCACATCTCGACCGTGGTGCCGCCGCCCGCGCCATAAAGGTACCGAGCCGATCCACCGAGCTCCTCGAGGCGACCGCGGATCGAGGCACTCACGCCGAGCCGTCCCCGACTGCCGGCCTCGGCGATCCGGTCCTCCGAGACGCCGACGCCGTTGTCCCGCACGGTGACGACGATGTCGTCGCCGGCGTCGTCGACGAGCACCCACGCGTGGGCCTCCGGCCCGGCGTGCTTGCGGACGTTGTCGAGGGCCGCCTCGACCGCGGCGACCAGCTCGTTGGCCGGCCGGCGGGGCAGGTACACGGGGTCCGCCGGCGCGACGAGGTCGGCCATGCCGGCCGAGGCCTGGCGAAGGTACTGACTGAGGTCGACCGGGCCGCCGAGGGTCTTCTCGAGCTCGTCGATGGGTACTCCGCTGACCAGCGCCCGCAGGCGCTGCTCCTGCTCACCGGCCATGGCGCCCAGCCGGGCCGCCTCGCCGCCGGCGTCGATGCCGCGGCGGTGGATGAAGGCCAGCGCCTGGAGGACGCCGTCGTGGACGGTGCGGGCCAGCCGGTCCCGCTCGACGTCCTCGGCCTCCAAGGCCAGGGCCCGGCTCAGCTCGACCTGCTCGGCCCGGGCCAGGTCCGCGCAGTAGCCGACCGTCCCGCCGACCAGGAGCACGAGCAGACCGTTGCTCACCGCGGCGACCTCGACGGACCGAGTGCTGGCCACCGTGGCGAGGGCGATGACCCCGCCCGCGGCCACCCCGCCGCGCCAGCCCTTGACGATGCCGATCGAGGCGACCGGCACCGCCTGCCACACGCCCGGCAACGTCGTGGTGCCTCGGTACGCCGCGTCGGGGGTGTCAACCCACCGGGTCGCGACGACCGCGCCGGCGGCAAGGCCGAGCTCAACGACGTGCCACCACAGCTCACGCCGCTCCCACACCAGGGCGACGACGGTCCAGACCGCGAGCACGCCCAGGATGGCGAACGCCGCGGTCGGCTGCTGCATCTCGTCGCGGCGGATCCACGCCGCCCAGACGCCGTAGACCAGCGCCAACGGGCGCAGTACCCGGATGGCTCGCCACAGCGCCGAGACCACCAGCGAGTCGTCCGGCGCGCCGACGGCACCGGGCCCGCGGCTCGGCGGCAGGGGCGGCATGGTCAGCTGGCGGCCCGCTCGTCGCCGACCGAGCGCGAGGCCGGCACGTCGCCCGTCAGCTGGTCGTCGGCGAACTCGCCGTCCAGCAGCTCGTCGTCCACGGCTTCGTCGTCCCGGCCGATCGCGACGTCGTCGACCGGCGACTCGCGCCGCTCCTCCAGCCCTTCGGCGGCGTCCAGCGCGTCCTCGAGCTCCTTCGCGGCGCTGCCGGGCCGCGCGGCCTCCTGGATCTCGCGAGCCCGCGCCTTGGCGGCCCGGACCAGGCGGTCCTTCATCGACGTCGCATACTCGTCGACGTACTCCTGCCCGGACAGCAGCATCAGCTCGTACATGATCTCGTCGGTGATCGAGCGCAGGACGAAGCGGTCTTCCTCCATGCCCTCGTAGCGCGCGAAGCTCAGTGGCCGCCCGATCCGGATGCCAATCCGCATGATCCTGGGCAGCTTCTTCCCGGTCGGCTGCGCCTTGTCGGTGCCGATCATCGCGACCGGCAGGACCGGGACCCCGGCCTCGAGCGCCATCCGGGCCACGCCGGTGCGGCCGCGGTAGAGGCGGCCGTCGGGC
>DATLQE010000146.1:0-7411 GCA_035535335.1 Lapillicoccus sp.
AGGGCGAGGACGGAGTCGCGCAACCAGCAGTAGCGGTAGTCCCAGTTGCGCAGGCCACCGATGTCCTCGGGCAGCGACGTCGTCGGCGCGGCGATCAACGCTCCGGTCGTCTCGTAGGTCATCGCCTTGAGGACGATGAGCGACCTCATCACCTCGTCCCGGTATGCGCCCCGGTACTGGCTGCGGCTGGTCCATTCCTGCCACCACGCCTCGGTGCGGGCCAGCGCCGAGTCGGCATCCTCGACCGGTGGTGTCTGAAGGTGTGCACGGTGCCAGGTCAGGACGAAGCGTTCGCGTGCTCCCTCGATGGCCACGAACTCCGCGGTGACCGTGCCGTCCTCCAATGTGAGCGGGAGATGCGTGCTGAGCCGGAAGGCATCAGGACCAGCGGTGGCCAAGACACCGTCGGAGACCAGCTCCATCCATGGCGCGATGGACCCGTAGTCCGGGCGAAGCACCAGCTCCAACCGCATGCGGACCCGGCCGCGGATTCCCTCGACGATACGCATGAAGCGAGGGGGCCCGTCCCCCCGGGGCGGCATGAAGTCCGTCACCCGCACGGCGCCCTCGGCCGTCTCGAAGTCGGTGTCAAGGACGAGCGTTCCCCGCCGGTACCGGCGCGTGGTCGTCACCACCTCGTCCGCCGGCGTCACCAGCCAGCGGCCGTGCCGCTCGTCACCCAGCAGCGCCGAGAAGCACGACGCCGAGTCGAAGCGGGGAAGGCACAACCAGTCCACCGAACCGTTGCGGCCGACGAGGGCCGCCGCCCGGAGGTCCCCGACCAACCAGTAGTCCTCGATCAGCATCGCGGCAGTCCTCTCCCGGCCTGGTACCGGCGTCCGGAGGGTCGACGCACCCCACCCGCGACCTTGTCAGAGCGGCGAGACGACAGCCTCATCCTCGAGGGGTGAGGCACCCGGCTGGTCGGTCATGAGGTGCGCTGTTGCCGGGAACTAAAGCACGGCAAGGGGTTTGCCGTCACTCGGTGTCAGTCTGACCCGTCTCGCGGATACGACGGCATACTGGTCCGGTGGTCGATGAGGCCAGCACGTCGCGACCTTCGAGCGAGCAAGGGCTGCCCGAGGAGCGTGTCAGCGAGTTCCTGCTCGACACCTCCGAGCTTATCGAGGGTGCCGTCGTCGTCGGCGCCCTTCTGGTCGTCATCGGCCACGCCGAGTCCAGTGACGACACCCGCGTGGTCCTCACCGCGCTGGGGGTTCTGGTGATCTACTGGCTGACTCACGCCTACGCTCACGCCCTGAGTGACACCCTGACCCACCGGCGTCGACTGTTCAGCCTGCTTTTCACGGCGATCCGCCACGACAGCACAATTCTCCTCGGGGGCGTGCCGGCGTTGGCGGTCTTCGCTGTCCTGCTGACGTTCGGCGCCGAGTTCAGCACCGCGGTCGTGAGCGGCCTCTGGGCGACGATCCTGTTCCTCACCGGAGTCGGCCTCTTCGCCGGCTACCGGATCGGTCTGCGCGGCTGGCGGCTCGGTGTCGAGGGCCTCCTCGCCGGCTCCGCGGGCGCCTTCATGCTGCTGCTCAAGACCTTCCTGCACTGACGGGTATGCGGGCGGGCTCCGTTTACGGGTCGTGCCGGGGAAGGCGGGCAGCGCGGTGGAACTCGAAGGCGCGAGCGCGCCCAGGCGAATCCGGGTCGTCAGTGATGGGCTGGTCGGCCATGAACTGGCGGATGACGTGGGCGAGCTCGCCGGGATGGCTGAAGTTGATCGCGTGCGCGGCGCCTTCGATGACCACGAGCGCCACCAGGCTGTCGTACTGCTCGGCAACCTCCTTGATCCGTGCGGGTGACGGCATGAGCGGGTCGCGATCGCCGACCACCACCAAGGTCGGCACTTCGAGGGCGAGGAGGCGCTCGAGCGCAGGGAACTGAGTGAGCGCGCGGAAGAGCCGCATCGTGCTCGGAACCCCGAACCGCAGGTAGTCCGGCACCGCGACCGGCATCAGACGGGTCGGCTCCCGCACGCCGTCGCGGGCCAACTGCACGATGGCGCGCTGCAGCGGCTGGTTGAACAGGCCGCCGGCCGGCGAGACCAGGATGGCCCGGTCGATGCGGTCGGGATGCAGGCGCGCGAACTCGCAGATGACGGGGCAGCCCATGGAGTTCCCGACGAGCGTCGCCGCGCTGAGCTTGCGGTCGTCCATGAAGTCGGCGGCGGCGGCGGCCAGATCCGGCACGTCGAGCGGGCTGATGCCGCGACCGCTGCGACCGAATCCGGGAAGATCGGGGACCACGGTGTGGAACTCCCCGGCGAGCTGCTCGGCCGTCGGGAGGAGATATCGGCCGGACAGACCGAAGCCGTGCAGATGCATCATCACCGGGGCGTCCGGTGAGGGCGTCGACTCCCGGTAGAACACCTCGACGCCGTCGATCTTGGTCCAGTGCTCGGTGAGATGCCCTCGCGTCCGGCCCACCCGGCGCCGCGTGCCCTGGTGCCGTCGAGGGGAGCGGACGCGTAGACGCGCGAGGCGGCCGCGTGAACCCATGCCCACCACGGTGACATGTCCGATCCACGAGAGCGTCATCCCCGCTGGATGAGGCGAGTGCGCCGGCGTCCTCCCGACACTGGTCACGCGACTGCGGCCGTGCACCCGCAAACACACGGTTCCGCGGCGGGAAAGGCGGACATGACCGGTTCAAGCCCTGCTCCGGAGGCAACGAGCATCACCGGGACCGCTCAGGCGTTGCTGGGTCGGCATGCCGAGCAGACCGGGCTGCTTGTTGCGTCTGCCGTAGCTCCGCAGAGCTTCGCGCGATCGCTCGGCCCTCGATCGATGGCCGATCAGGCGGTGGTCACCGGCATCGTGACGGTCCTGTCGTATGCGACGACCGTCGCCACCCAGGACGCGCTCGCCTCGTTGGTGTCGGCGCTGCCCTTCACCGGTGGGTCCGCCGACGAGCGGTCCCAACTGCTCTACGTGAACGCGGCCGCGATCCCGTTGGGCCTTGGTCTCGCTCAGGCCCTCCCGGTGCACGCTGACGAGCATGCCCTGAGGAGCGTTCTCCGGCAGGCGGCGTGGAGGAGCGCGGTCACCGGCTTGGGCGGGGTCCTCGTCCTCGGTGGCGACTGGCTGGCTGAAAGCGTCGACCGGCGTCTCGGCGCCGGAGGGCGCCTTTCGCGGCTTCCGTGGGCTGTTCCGATCGGCGTGCTCGTCGCGGCCGGCATCGAGTGGGAGCGACGTCGCGGCGTGGACGACGAGGGCCCGGTCTCCCCGGCACCGGGGGTGGCGGTGGCTCTGGGTTCGCTGGGCGCCGGGCTAGGGGTCACCGGCGCGGTCGCGGCCCTCGCCGTCGGCGAGGCGCACCTGGCCTCGACGCTCGGAGCGGCGCTGGCCGACCGCCTGCCCGGCTCGCGCCTCACCTGGCGCCTCGCCGGTCACGCGGCGGTCCTGTCGGTCGTCGGTGGCATCACGTCCGTCGTGTGGGACCGCGCCATGCAGCGGATCGAGAACGTCACGACGACCCTCGACCCGGTCTTCGAAGGCGGTGAAGACAGCTCATTGGTCATGTCGACCTGCAGCGGGAGCGATGACAGCCTGGTCGCCTGGGAGGGGATGGGCCGCGAGGGCCGGCGGCACGTGCTCACCACCGTTCGCGCCCAGCCGTGGGCCCAGCGACCGGCGGGGCTCCCGGACCTGTCCATTCCCACCGTGACGGGTATGCCGGCAGTCGCCGACCCGGTCGAGGTGTACGTGGGCCTCGACAACGCGCCCTCACCGAAGACGCGCGCCGAGCTAGCCCTGGCGGAGATGGACCGGACCGCGGCGTGGGAGCGGTCACTCATCATGCTCGTGTCGCCGACCGGGACCGGATACGTCAACTACTGCGCGGTGGCCGCGGCGCAGTACCTGACCCGCGGTGATGTGGCCACCGTGACCCTGCAGTACTCCAAGCGTCCGTCGCCGCTGTCGCTGGGCAAGATCGACGACGCGCGCGAGCAGAACCGGCTGCTGTGGTCGATGATCGCCGAGCGGGTGCGCGACCTGCCCGGGGAACGGCGTCCGCGGGTTGTCCTCTTCGGAGAGAGCCTCGGCGCCCACACCAGCCAGGACGTGTTCCTCCACTGGGGCACGCTGGGACTCAGGGCGTTGGGCATCGACCGGGCCCTCTGGGTCGGAACGCCCTACTCCAGCAAGTGGATGCACGAGGTGGTCCAGGGAGGGCGCGCGGACGTGGACGACAGCCTGGTGGCCGTCGTCAACGACTTCGGCCAGGTCGAGGAGATGCCGGCGGAGCGCCGACGGCTCCTGCGGTATGTCCTGGTCAGCCACGACAACGACGGCGTCACCAAGTTCGGGACGGATCTGCTGCTACGCCGGCCCACGTGGCTCGAAGGGCCCAGGTCATCGATCGTGGACGTCCCGCCGTACAGCCCGCGTGGCGTCCCGCCGAGCATGCGTTGGCGACCGATCACCACGTTCTTCCAGCTGCTGGTCGACATGAAGAACGCGCAGACGCCCGGCCTGTACCAGGCGTCGAGGCACGACTACCGCCCGGACCTGACCCGCTTCGTCAACGAGGTCTACGGCCTCGAGGCGACAGAGGACCAGCTCTCTCGGGTCGAGACTGCCCTTGCCCAACGGGAGGAAGCACGCGAACGGCTCTTCGGCGAGGCCGGCTCGGTCCCCGCGCCAGGTCCTCGATAGCGACGAGGGCGACCGGCTAGATGAGGTGGAGCTGGCGGCCGCGGGTGATGGCTTCTCGGCGGTTGGTCGCCTCGAGTTTTCGGTAGATGGCCGCGACGTGGGTCTTGACCGTATTGGTCGAGACGTACAGCTCCGTGGCGATCTCGGCCATCGTCATGGTCGTCGTCAGCCACTTGAGGATCGACTCCTCGCGGTCGGTGAGCGCCTCCGCCAGGTCCTTGTTCTCGGCGTTCGCGGGCAGCTCCCGGGCCCACCGTTCCGATGTGTCATCGACGGGTGCCGGCCAGAGGTCCGAGAGCGCTGGATGACGATGGAGGAGCCCGCGGATCCGGGGTGTGGTGGCAATGAACGGCAGGACGATCCGCTCGGTGGAGGCGAGCTGGACCGCCCTGGTCGCCGCCTCCACCGCGGTCGTCTCTTCGCCTTGGACGTCGGAGACTTCAGCGCTGAGCAGCAGCGCCTCGATGAGAATCAGCAACGGCGCGGCGTGCGGTGCGGTGACGATCTGACGCACCAGACGAACCACCTCAACGAGGTTCCGGTCCGCGAGATGCGCTCTGGCGAGGGCCAACAAGGCCCTGTTCGCCGTCCACTCGTTGACGGCGGCCAGTGACTCCAGACGCTTGACGGACTTCTTCGGTTTGCCCATCTGGGCTTCGAGCTCGAGGAGCATGATGTCGGCACGGCTCCGCAGGTTCCAGGCGCTGGCGAGATCACGCCCCTTGTTGGCCGACAGCAGGTCGAGGGCCTCGGCCGGCCGACCGGCGCTTTGGAGCACCTTCGCCTGGACCAGCGCCGCCATGCAGGACAGGGCCGGATCTGCCTTCGGCGCCAGGTCGGCGTCGACGAGCCGGAGGAATCTGGAGTAGAGGTCGAGGTCGCCGTGGATCATGGCGATCTCGGCGCCACCCAGGTGGTAGGCGACGCGGAACTCTTCCGGTATCCATGGGTGCGCGTTCAGCAGGGCGCCGCCCTCCCTGAGGAACTCCTCGGCCAGGGAGATTCGGCCCGCCGAGCAGTGCAGGATCGCCAACCGACCCACACAGCGGAGCGAGATGGCATGCAGCGAGAGCGCCGTCGCCTGCTTCAACGCCTGCCGCAGAGTGCTGTCCGCGAGGTGGTCCGAGCCCTGCCACAGGCACACCGACCCCATCTCGTAGAGGGCAAACGTCCCGAAGGGGCCCAGTGGGTCCTGCTGGACGAGGGCGCTCGAGGCTGTCTCCAGCCCTTTGATGTCGCCGGCCCGGCGAGCCACCAGGAACTGCGCGAAGGCGAGGAGAGGGACTGCTCCGGGACTGAGCTCTGCGGGCTTCACGTGGTCCAACAGCGCCGTGGCTCGTTCGTACCGTCCGATCGCTACAGAAACCGCGGCCTGCGCCGCCATGACGTCGGCTGCATTGGTCTCGGTGCTGGGGCTCGCCTCGACGAAGCGTCCGATGGCGCTGATGGGGCGGGCCGTCGCGCGGAGGTACAGCTCCTCGAAGGCACCGCGGGTCAGCAGGTCGGTGCAGAACACCCAGTCCTGCGCCTCCAGGGCATGTTTGAGAGCCTCGACGAGGTTGCCCTCCGCGTCGTGCCAGCGCGCTGCGTTCTCGTGCCCGCGGCGCTGGATGTCCGTCCGTTCCCGGAGGAGGAGATGTCGGAGAACCTCGCGCAGCAGTGGATGGTACCGGTAGCGGGTTCCCTCGTGGTCGACGGTCATCACGAAGGCGTTCCTGGCCGCCAGATCTCGCAGCACCGCGCTTCCGGAATCACCTTCACAGATGGCGTCGGCGAGCGGGCCGGAGACGAGATCGCAGATACTCGACCGGATGAGGAGCTTTTGGACCTCGGGCGGCTGAGTGGCCAGCACCTCCTCCATGAGGTACTCGCCGATGCTGCCCCGGTCCATCGCGAAGTCATTGACGAAGTGCTCTGGATCCGGACGTCCCTCCATCCGCATCGCTGACAGGCGCAGGCCCGCGACCCAGCCCTCGGTTCGCTCGGCGAGCATCTCGATCTGCGGTGTGGCCATGTGAATGTGGTGGGCCGCCATGAGCTGCTCCACCTCGGGCATGGACATCGCCAGCTCGGCGGCTCGAATCTCCGACAGGTTGCCTTGGATGCGATATCGATGCAGGGGGATGACGGGGTCGCTGAGGGCGGTCATGATCACCCGCAGCTGCGGCGGTGGATGCTTCAGCACTGCGTCCAAGGTGCCGATGACGTCGGCGTCACTGAGGACGTGGACGTCGTCCAGAACCAGGACCAGAGGATCGTCCTCGCGACTGGCAGCGTCAGCCAGCTCGTCGATCGCCCGCTCGACCATGGAGCGACCGGTGTCGGCGCCCGGCACGCTGGCGAGGAGGCCGTGGTGCTGCAGCGCGTACTGCACCAGCGTCCAGAAGCGCTCCTCGCGGTCGTCCTCCGGGTCCAGCGACACCCAGACCACGCGGTGCGTCCGCGCCCGTGCCCACTCGTTGACGAGAACGGTCTTGCCGGAGCCCGGGCCGGCGGAGATCAACGTGACCGGTCGTTCGATCGCCCGGTCCAGCATCGCTAGCAGCCGCGGCCGCGACACCACCCTGAGTGGGAGCTGAGGCGGTGTCACCTTCACGGAGCGAAGGGCTGAGAGCATCAGCATCAACCCCTCGTCGGCCTGCACCCCTGTGGACGATCCCCCACGAGGCATTTGGGCGGAGTCGGCGAGAGGAGTCGATGGACTAACCGTCGCCATTGTCGAGTCGAGCGCTACGCCTCAT
>DATLQE010000147.1:0-18597 GCA_035535335.1 Lapillicoccus sp.
GTCCAGGCGGCGCGCCTGTGTCGCAAGCTCGAGGAGACGGTGCCCGACACCGACGTCTTCTACGAGTACTCGCCGGAGTCCTACACCGGCACCGAGCTCGACTTCGCGGTCAGGATCTGCAACGAAGTCATCGACGTCATCGACCCGACCCCCGACCACAAGATGATCGTCAACCTGCCCGCGACCGTGGAGATGGCCACGCCGAACGTCTACGCGGACTCGATCGAGTACATGGTGCGCCACCTCGACCGGCGCGAGTCGGTCGTCGTGTCCCTGCACCCGCACAACGACCGCGGCACCGGTGTCGCGGCCGCCGAGCTGGGCTACCTCGCCGGTGCCGACCGCATCGAGGGCTGCCTGTTCGGCAACGGCGAGCGGACGGGGAACGTCTGCCTGGTGACCCTGGGCATGAACCTCTTCTCGCAGGGCATCGACCCGCAGATCGACTTCTCAGGGATCGACGAGATCCGTCGCACCGTGGAGTACTGCAACCAGCTGCCGGTCGGCGAGCGGCACCCGTGGGGCGGCGACCTCGTCTACACGTCCTTCTCCGGCTCCCACCAGGACGCCATCAAGAAGGGCTTCGAGTGGCTCGACCACGACGCCGCCGAAGCGGGCAAGTCCGCCGACGAGATCCCGTGGGCCGTGCCCTACCTGCCCATCGACCCGCACGACATCGGCCGCACCTACGAAGCCGTGGTCCGGGTCAACAGCCAGTCCGGCAAGGGCGGCGTCGCGTATCTCATGAAGACCGAGCACCAGCTCGACCTGCCCCGGCGGCTCCAGATCGAGTTCTCCGGTGTGGTCCAGCGAGACGTCGACCAGGACGGCGGCGAGGTCTCGCCGGCTGCGCTGTGGGAGAAGTTCGAGCACGAGTACCTGCCAGCGGAGATCGACCCCTGGGGGCGGTTCGGGCTCCTGTCGGTCCACTCCGACTCGCTGGTCGAGGGTGGCAGCAAGCTCTCGGTCGTGTTGACCGACAAGGGCAACAATCTCGTCGCCAGCGGCAGCGGAAACGGTCCGATCGCGGCGTTCACCGACGCCCTCTCCAGCCTCGGCGTGGACGTGCGCGTGCTCGACTACCAGGAGCACGCCCTGTCCGCTGGTGGCGACGCGAGGGCGGCGGCGTACGTCGAGTGCGCCGTCGGTGAGCGGGTGCTCTGGGGTGTCGGGCTCGACTCGTCCATCGTGACGGCTTCGCTCAAGGCGGTCGTGTCGGCGGTCAACCGCGCGGAGCGGGACGTGCTCGCCGAGCGGTGACGCGCCTCGTCCTCGGCGGGTACGGCCCCGCGATCGGTGTGGTCGACTTCGGGCCGGACGGCTTCGGCGCCCCGGTCGAGATCGCTGCGGCCGAGGGGCCGTCCTTCGTCATCACCTCTGTGGACGGCCGGTTCGTGTATGCGGCGCTGGAGAGTGAGGACGGACACGTCGGGGCGTGGGCGGTCACCGACGAGGGTCCCTGGCGTCCGCTGGGGCAGCAGCCCACCGGCGGCGCCGCGCCCTGCCATCTCGCGCTGAGTCCAGACGGCCGGTGGCTCGTCACGGCGAACTACACGTCGGGTTCGGTCAGCGTCCACCCCGTCGAGGGCGACGGATCGCTTGGTGCCAGAACGCATCTCGTGCAGCATCACGGTCCGCCCGGCCCCCAGGCGGACCGTCAGGACGGTCCGCACGCGCACCAGGTGGTGTTCACCGGGGACGGCCTCGTGGTGTGCGATCTCGGGCTCGATTCCGTCGTCGGCTACCGGTTGGAGAACGGCCGGCTCGCCGAGGTGACCCGGTCGGCGATGCCACCCGGGACGGGTCCGCGGCACCTCGTCATCGACGGGTCGGTCGCCTACGTGATCGGTGAGCTGGCGTCGACGGTGACGGTATGCGACGTGGCCGGGCTCTCCCTCACCCCGCGGGCCGGGGTGTCGCTCCGCTCGCCAGACGCAACCGGCGAGAACACCGCTGCCGAGGTCGTGGTCGCGGGGGAGCAGGTGCTCGGGTCCAACCGTGGCGACGACAGCGTCACCGTCCTGGTTCATGACGGATCTTCGTTGCGCCGCACCGAGATCCTGCGGTGCGGGGGCTCCTGGCCACGGTGGATGGGGTTGGTCGACGGCCAGCTGCTGGTCGCCAACGAGCGCTCGCACGGGGTCGCCCGCCTGTTGCCCGATGGTGACCGGTGGACGGTGGCGGACGTGCTCGACTGGCCCTCACCGACCGGCTGCGCGGTGCTGCCGTCTTGACGGTGAGGGGTGAGTTCATCGGTCAAGCCGGTGAGCCAGTCGCGCCTGAGAGCCCGTCGAGTTGCCCAACCGGAAGTCCCACTACAGCCGGCTGGGGTGAGATTTCCGACCCGGCGGGACTCAGACGCCCGAGGTCCCGCGCTAGCGGACGCCGCGAACACGGAATTGGATCGAGATGCGCGGGCCGACGTCCTTCGTCGTTTTGGGGATGCCGTGGTCCCAGGTGCGCTGGCACGAGCCGCCCATGACGAGCAGATCGCCGTGCCCGAGCGGGAGTCTAAGAGTGGCGGCGCCGCCGCTTCGCGGGCGCAGCAGCAGGGGTCGGGCACTTCCGATCGACAGGATCGCGACCATGGTGTCCTCCGTGGTGGACCGGCCGATGCGGTCGCCGTGCCAGGCGACGCTGTCCCGACCGTCTCGATAGAGGCACAGTCCGGCCGTGACGAACCGCTCGCCGAGCTCGGCCTCGTAGTGGTTGCTCAACGCCTCTCGCACGGTGACGAGCATCGGGTGGGGGAGCGCCTCGCCGACGTCGTAGAACCTCGTGAGGCGAGGAACGTCGACGACGTTGTCGTACATCTGGCGCCGCTCGGCGCGCCACGGAACCTTCTCGTGGAGAACGTCGAACAGCGAGTTACCGCCGGTGAGCCAGCCCGGCCGCAGGTCCACCCAGGCGCCTGCCGTCAGCTGCGTCCGGGTCAGACCGCGAGGGAGGTCGTGCAGCGTCGGGGCGTCGTCGAGGTCAAGGAGCGACCCCTGCATCGCGAACGACATGCCATCAGATTACCGCAAGGGTCGAACACCTGTACGGGCCGAAGGTTCCCCAACCGGGCTTCCTAGACTCTGCTCATGGCAGCGCCGACCGCCTATCCCTCGACCCCGGAACTGCTGACCTTGCATGCCGTCCGGCTCAAGGGCATGGCGAACGACGCCGAGGTGGCGGCCCGCTTCGCTCTGGAACGGGCCGACTCGGACGAGCTGCTCCTGGACTACGAGGCCTTCGGCTGGGTGACCAGGGTCGAGTTCGCCGGTACCAGCGGGTGGACGCTGACGTCGGCCGGCCGGGGAGAGAATGAGCGCCGACTGGCCGATGAGCTGGTGGCGACCGGAGCCACCCGGGCGGTGCTCGACGCATACCGGAGCTTCGTGCCCTTGAACCGCCGCCTCCTCGCGGCGTGCACGAACTGGCAGCTCAAGCCGACCCTCGACGACCCCCTCGCCTCGAACGACCACTCCGACGTCGCCTGGGACCAGCGGGTGCTGGCCGAGCTGGCCACGCTGAGCGACGAGCTCGACGCGGTCGCCGACGCCCTCGGGGTGCGGCTCGTGCGGTTCCAGGGCTACGACGTCCGGTTCCACAGCGCGCTGACGCGCGCCCTGAACGGGGAGCCGGCCTGGGTGGCCCGTCCGCGGGCCGACTCCTGCCACACCGTCTGGATGGAGCTGCACGAGGATCTGCTCGCGACGCTTCGGCTCGAGCGCGGCACCGACGGGTGACCGGTGACTGAGAGAGAATGGCGGCGTGCCCCTCTATCGTGACGAGGCCGTCGTGCTGCGCACCCACCCGCTGGGCGAGGCCGACCGGATCATCACCCTCCTCACCAAGGAGCACGGGCGGATCCGAGCCGTGGCCAAGGGCGTTCGGCGCACGAAGTCCCGGTTCGGCGCGCGGCTCGAGCCCTTCATGGTCGTCGACGTCCAGTGTTACGAAGGGCGCAACCTCGACACCGTGACCCAGGCCGAGAGCCTCGCCACGCACGGGCAGACGATCGCTCGCGACTACACCGTCTACACCGCGGCGACGGTCATGGTCGAGACCGCGGAACGACTGACCGAGGAGCACGAGCCGTCGACGCAGCAGTACCTGCTCCTCGTTGGCGCCCTCCGGTCGCTCGGCGGCGGCGAGCACGACCCGGGGCTCGTCCTCGACGCGTACCTGCTGCGGTCCCTCGCCGTGGCCGGCTGGGCGCCGAGCTTCCACGACTGCGCGAAGTGCGGTGCCCCCGGGCCGCACCAGGCGTTCAACATCGCCGCCGGTGGCGCGGTCTGTGCGGTCTGCCGGCCGCCCGGCTCGGCCGCCCCGGCACCGGTGACGCTGCGCCTCCTGGCCGCGCTGCTCAGTGGCGACTGGGCGCTCGCCGACGTCTCGGACCTGCGCACTCGCCGCGAGGGCAGCGGCCTTGTCACCGCGTTCCTCCAGTGGCACCTGGAGCGGGGGGTCCGGTCGCTGCGGCACGTCGAGCGCTCGGTCCCGGGATGAGCAGCCCCGGGTATGCGGCACCGTTCCCGCACCCGAGCGGAGCTCGGCCGCCGTCCATCCCGCTGGAGCTGATGCCGCGGCACGTGGCCATCGTCATGGACGGCAACGGGCGCTGGGCGAATGCTCGCGGGCTGCCTCGAACCAAGGGCCACGAGGCGGGCGAGGCGTCCTTGCTCGACGTCGTCGCCGGCGCGATAGAGGTCGGCGTCACGCACCTGTCCGCCTATGCCTTCTCGACGGAGAACTGGCGCCGTTCGCCGGACGAGGTGCGCTTCCTCATGGGGTTCAACCGAGACGTCATCCGGCGGCGCCGCGACCAGCTGCACGAGTGGGGAGTGCGGATGCGCTGGGTGGGCCGACGGCCCCGGCTCTGGCGGTCGGTCATCCACGAGCTGGAAGTGGCCCAAGAGCTCACGCGCGACAACACCGGCCTGACCCTGTACTTCTGCGTCAACTACGGCGGCCGGGCCGAGGTCGCCGACGCGGTGGTCCGCATCGCCGAGGACGTTCGACTGGGCCGGCTCAAGTCGAGCGGCATCGACGAGCGGACCATCGGTCGATACCTGGATGAACCAGACATGCCCGACGTCGACCTCTTCGTGCGGTCCTCTGGTGAACAGCGGACGTCGAACTTCCTGCTGTGGCAGTCCGCTTACGCCGAAATGGTGTTTCTCGACACACTCTGGCCGGACTTCGACCGCCGCAACCTCTGGGAGGCGATCGACGTCTACGCCAGGCGAGACCGGCGTTACGGCGGAGCGGTTGACCGGTCGGCACGACCCCCGTCCGGGCCGTCGGCGGGTCACCCCTGACGACACCGCGCGGCTGGGAGCGAGGCATACTGTTCCGGCATGCCCCTCGCCTCTCCTGACCTGCGCACGGCCCGCGAGACCCGAGAGGCGCCGAACACCTGGGACGTCATCGTCATCGGTGGGGGGCCCGCTGGCGGGAACGCCGCCGACTACGCGATCCGGGGCAGCGACCGGACCGCGGTGATCATCGAGAACGAGCTGGTCGGGGGCGAATGCTCCTACTGGGCCTGCATCCCGAGCAAGACCCTGCTGCGGTCCGTCGAAGTCTTCGGCGATGCGGAGAACCTGCAAGGCACGGCAACTCGGTTGAGTACCAAGGGAATCGACGTCAAGGCGGTGCTCAACCGGCGGGACGAGTTCACCTCGTACCTCGACGACGCCGGTCAGGTCAAGTGCGCCAAACGCGCGGGGATCGACGTCGTCCGGGGCCACGGCCGGCTGACCGGCACGCGTACCGTCCAGGTGGCCGACTCCAACGGACCGGCCCGTGACCTGACGGCCCGGCATGCCGTCGTCGTCGCCACGGGCACCACCGCGACCATTCCCGAGATCCCCGGCCTGCGGGAGGCGCTGCCGTGGACCTCACGTGACGTGACGAACCTGCACCAGGTGCCCCGCCGGATGGCGATTCTCGGCGGTGGTGTCGTCGCCTGCGAGGCGGCCACCTGGCTCCTCGGCCTTGGCGTCGAACAGCTCACTCTCATCGACGTGGGTGAGCGGATCCTCCCGCGCTCCGAGCCGTTCGCCAGCGAGCTCGTCCATCGGTCCCTCCTGGCCAGCGGCGTCGACGTGCTCACGGACACCAAGGTCATGGAAGTGACTCGAAAGTCGCCGAAGGACAACGGAGTCGGCCACATCAGCGGGGGTCCGGTCACCCTGCACATCGGGCGGCGGCGGTCCATCGTCGTCGACGAGGTGGTCGTGGCGACGGGCCGCACACCGGCGACCCAGGACCTCGGGCTCGAGGCCGCCGGGATCGCCGAATCGGTGGCCGAGGCGCACGGCTACATCCGCACGAACGACCAGCTGCAGGCCGACGGTGTCACCGGGCGCTGGCTGTATGCGGTGGGTGACGTCAACGGTCGCGCCCTGTTGACGCACATGGGCAAGTACCACGGCCGGATCGCGGGCGCGGTCATCGCCGCACGGGCCAGCACACAGGAGCGCGCGACGGGCAAGGAGTTCCGAGACCGGGCCAGCGAGCGAGTGGTTCCGTCCGTGACCTTCACCGCGCCAGAGGTGGCCAGCGTCGGGTTGACCGAGCAGGCCGCCCGCGACGCCGGTATCGACGTCGAAACGGTCGAGTACGACACCGGGGAGGTCTCGGGAGCGGCGTTGCTGATGGACGGCTACGTCGGGCGGGCCAAACTGGTCATCGACCGCGCCCGAGACGTCCTCGTCGGCGCCACCTTCGTCGGCGCGGGCACCGCGGAGCTGGTCCACTCCGCGACGGTCGCCATCATCGGCGGCGTCACGCTTTCGGACCTCTGGCACGCGGTGCCGTCGTACCCGACGGTGAGCGAGGTGTGGCTGCGGCTGCTGGAGGCCCGCCGCGCCTAGCACGACTGGTGTTGGATCGCTCGGAAACCCGCGCGCTGACGGACCTTTGGTGGCGGGATCACGCGGAGCAGTCGGAACAGGTCCCGAAGATCTCCACCGTGTGGGTGACGTCCCGGAACCCGTGCTGGGCGCTGACCGCGTCGGCCCACCGTTCGACCGTGGGCCCTTCGACCTCGACCGTCCGTCCGCAGGAGCGGCAGACGAGGTGGTGGTGATGAGCCCCGGTGCTGCACCGGCGGTAGACGGACTCGCCGTCGTCGGTGCGGAGCACGTCGACCTCGCCCTGTTCGGCGAGGGTCTGCAACGCGCGGTAGACCGTGGCCAGGCCCACCTTGTGGCCCTGGGTGCGCAGCCGCGCGTGTAGGTCCTGCGCCGAGGTGAAGTCGTCCGCGCCACCCAGTGCCTCGGCTACCGCCGACTGCTGACGGGTGAGCCGGCGCGGCTCTTTGGTCAGACCGGTCACGGCCGCCTCGCTCCCTCGGGTCTGTGTCCAGCGGGTCCCTGCGCAGCGGCGTCGTGCTCGTCGTAGTGGCCCTCGTGTGGCGCGTGGCGGTGCCCGTCGTGGAGGTAGTCGACGTGGCCTTCGTGCGCGACCGCCGGATGGCCGCACTCGGGACCGTGCTCGTGCGCGTGGGTCTCCGCGCGGGCGTGGCGGCGCGTCCGTACCCGCGTCACCACGGCCCTGCCGACCGACGCGGCGAGGAACACCGCGATGGCGAGCACGACGATGGTCCCGCCGGACGGCGTGTCAGCCTCGTACGACACGACGACACCGGCGACGGCGCAGACCAGGCCGATGGCGACGGCCCAGCGCATCGTCGCCCGAAACGACGAGCCGAGGAGCTGCGCCGCCGCGTTTGGGACGATCATCAGCGCGCTGATGAGCAGCAGCCCGACGATCCGCATGGACACGACGACCGTCACCGCGGTGAGCACGGCGAGGGCGAGGTTCAGGGCGAGGACCGGCATCCCCATCGCGCGCGCATACTCCTCGTCGCTGGCCACGGCGAACAGCCGGGGGCGCAGCAGCCAGATCGTGACGATGACGAGAACCGCGAGCGCCGCGAACACCCAGAGGTCGGAACCCTTCACCGTGGTAATGGCTCCGAAGAGGTACGCGGTGAGGTTCGCCGGTGTCCCCTGCGCGGACTTGCTGAGGATGACGACGCCGGCGGCGATGCCGCCGTAGAAGATCACGGCGAGGGCAACGTCGCCCTGGGTGCGGCCGGAGGCGCGGATCAGCTCGATGGCCACCGCCGCGAGGACCGCGGCGACCAACGCCGCCCACACCGGCGAGACGTTGGTGAGCAGGCCGACCGCGACCCCGGCCAAGGCGACGTGCCCCATCCCGTCGCCCACCAGGGACAGCCGGCGCTGGACGAGGAACACCCCGACCAGCGGAGCGACCAGGCCGACGAGCACGGCCGCGAGGAGCGCCCGTTGCATGAAGTCGTAGGAGAACAGCTCGCTCATGTCGCACTCCCGGCCGGCCCCGCCTCGGCGGTCCCTGTGAGCGAGGGCCTCGGGTCGGTGAGCTCGTCGTCGTGGTGATGGGTGTGGTGCTCGTGAAGCACTTCCGCCTCGCGGGCCAGGAACGCGTTGCGCGACCCGTCGAAGACGACGCCGCCTCGGTCGACGACGACGACCCGGGTCACGACGTCGACGAAGGCGTCAAGCTCGTGCGTGACGAGGAGCATCGTCACGCCTTGCGCGGCGAGCCGGCCCATGACCTGGGCGAGGACGTGCTGGTTGGCCGTGTCGACGCCGGCGGTGGGCTCGTCCATGAGGAGGACCTCAGGCTGCGCCGCGAGCGCTCGCGCGATGAGGACCCGGCGCTGCTGGCCACCGGAAAGCGTGACGACGTCGATGCCCGCCCGGTCGGCCAGCCCGACCGTCTCGAGGGACCGGGCGATGACCTGACGGTCGGTCGCCGACGGCCGCCCGAACCACGACTGTCGCACCAGCCAGCCGGTGGCGACGATCTCCTCCGCCGTCGCGCGCATCGAGCCGGAGAGCGTGTGCCGCTGGGGGACGTAGCCGAGCCGGGCGTGATCACCGGATCGGCGGAAGCGGTCGATCGGCGTCCCGAAGAGGCGCACCTCGCCGCCGAGCCGGTCGCTGAGGCCGAGCAGGCCCTTGACGACGGTCGACTTGCCCGCGCCGTTCGGGCCGAGGAGCGCCACGACCTCGCCGGCGTAGACGTCGAGGGTGACCCTGTGGACGACAGCGTGGTCGCCGTAGCCGAACGTGGCGCCACGCAGGGACACGACGGGTTCGGTGGTCGTCATGCGCACCCCTGCCCGGCTCGGAGCACCGTGAGGTTGGACCGCATGACGTCGAAGTAGTCGCGCCCGGCTGAGTCGCGAGTGAGCCCCTCGAGCGGGTCGAGGACCGCCAGCCGGACGCCGGTGCTCCGCGAGATCGTGTCGGCGAACTGCGGCTCGCCCAGGGTCTCGGTGTAGATCGTCGTGACGTGATGCTGCCGGACGAAGTCGGCGACCTGGGCCAGCTTGGCGGCGGACGGCTCGACGTCAGGGGAGACGCCGGCGATCGGCACCTGGGTGAAGCCGTACCGCTCGCTGAGGTAGCCGAACGCCGCGTGACTCGTCACCAGGTCGGTGCTGGTGCACGACGCCAGTCCGGCGCGGAAGTCGCCGTCCAGGGCGGCCAACCGTGCCGCGAACGCCTGCCCGTTGGCCGAGTAATCCGCCGCGTGCGCGGTGTCGACCTGGCCCAGCCGGTCGGCGATCCCGGTCGCCACGGCGGCGTAGCGCTCGGGATCCAGCCAGAAGTGCGGGTCCCTGGCGGTGCCGGGACCGTCAGCGGGATCCTCCGCGTCGGTATGCGCGTGCCCCGGATCACCGTGCCCGTCGTCCTCGGGAGTCGCCAGCAGGTCCAGGTTCGCTAGGGGAGCAACGTCGAGAGCATGGCCGGCAGCCTCCTGGTCGACGGCAGCGTCAACCGCCGGCTGGAATCCCTCGGCGTACACGACCAGGTCCGCCCCGGCGATGCGGCCGACGGCCCTGGCGGTCAGCTCGAGGTCGTGCGGCTCCACACCAGGTTTGGTCAGGCTGAGCACACTGACGCGGTCGCCGCCGACCTGCTGCGCGGCGAGCTCGAGGGGATAGAACGACGCGACGACCCGGACCTGGCCGGCCACATGAGGTTGGGTCTCGGGTGCCGCGGCCCCACATGCGCTGACCAGACCCACCAGGGCCGCTGCGGCGAGGAACCCGGTGAGCCGCAGCGGAGGGACTCGGCGACGCATACCCCCGTTGTACTCAGAATGAGAATGATTGTCAAAATCTTAGGCGCGCGGAACCGCTTGCACGACGGCCACGGCCGTGATGAGCGCCAGGACGGCGAGGCGCATCAGCCGCTCCGGCTGCGTGAGACGCGGCCACGTGTAGTAAATGAGGAACGCGACGGCCACGGCCACGAGGGCCGTCGCGACGAAGCCCCACCTCGGCACCAGGATGCCGACGACGATGAGGACAAGGACCGCGAGGAAGGGCACGACGCGAGGTAGTCGCTCGAGACGATCGAGCACGGGGTATGCGGCGTGCTCGACCCGCGACCGGAACGGCAGGCTCACGGGGGAGAGGGTACGCATACTCCGATGAGGTCGCGGTACGTCGGCCGTTAGCCTTGGGCCCCATGGCCAGCCTGACCACTCCCGGCACCACCGTCGACACCGTCGTGAGCCTGTGCAAGCGCCGCGGCTTCGTGTACCCGAGTGGGGAGATCTACGGAGGCACCCGGTCGGCGTGGGACTACGGCCCGCTTGGTGTCGAGCTCAAGGACAACATCAAGCGACAGTGGTGGAAGGCCATGGTGCAGCAGCGGGACGACGTCGTCGGCCTCGACTCGTCGATCATCCTGCCGCGCGAGACCTGGGTCGCTTCGGGGCACGTCGCGACGTTCAGCGACCCGCTCGTCGAGTGCCTCTCGTGCCACAAGCGGTTCCGCGCCGACCACCTCCAGGAGGCGGTCGCGGAGAAGCGCGCGGCCAAGGGCGACGTCGTCAACCCGGACGACATCCCGCTCGCCGAGATCGTCTGCACTAACTGCGGCACGCGTGGGCAGTGGACCGAGCCCCGCCAGTTCTCCGGGCTGCTCAAGACCTTCCTCGGCGTCGTCGAGGACGACTCGGGCCTGCACTACCTGCGGCCCGAGACAGCACAGGGGATCTTCCTCAACTTCCTCAACGTCATGAACTCGTCGCGGAAGAAGCCGCCGTTCGGCATCGCGCAGATCGGCAAGTCGTTCCGCAACGAGATCACGCCGGGGAACTTCATCTTCCGGACCCGCGAATTCGAGCAGATGGAGATGGAGTACTTCGTCAAGCCCGGCGAGGACGAGGCGTGGCACCAGAAGTGGATCGACGAGCGCACCGCGTGGTACGTCGGCCTCGGCATCAAGGCAGAGAACCTGCGCCACTTCGAGCACCCCAAGGAGAAGCTGTCGCACTACTCGAAGCGGACCGTCGACATCGAGTACCGGTTCAACTTCCCCGGCTCCGAGTGGGGTGAGCTCGAGGGCATCGCCAACCGCACCGACTTCGACCTGACGACGCACTCCCAGCACTCGGGCACCGACCTCGTCTACTTCGACCAGACGACGGGGGAGCGGTACACGCCGTTCGTCGTCGAGCCGGCGGCGGGCCTGTCGCGTTCACTGATGACCTTCCTCGTGGACGCCTACGCGGAGGACGAGGCACCCAACACCAAAGGCGGCGTCGACAAGCGGGTCGTCCTGCGGCTGGACTCCCGGCTCGCCCCGGTCAAGGCTGCGGTGCTTCCGTTGTCGCGCAACGCCGACCTCTCGCCCAAGGCGCGTGACCTGGCGGCGCAGCTGCGGCGCTCCTGGAACGTCGAGTTCGACGATGCCGGCGCCATCGGCAAGCGCTACCGCCGCCACGACGAGATCGGCACGCCCTACTGCGTCACGGTCGACTTCGACACCCTGGAGGACCAGGCGGTCACCATCCGCGAGCGCGACTCCATGGCCCAGGACCGGGTCGCCCTCGACCAGGTCGAGGGCTGGCTGGCCGGACGGCTCGTCGGCTGCTGACCCGGGGCAGACCTCGCTGACAATGGTCTGACACCGCTCGGCTGGTGCGTGTCCGGTTTGTCGCTGGGTTTCGCCGCGCAAACCGGACTCGAGCCAGTCGGCCGGCGCGTCAGTCGGCGAGCTTGAACGTCAGCCGGGTCACCCACTGGCTCATGTCCGGCTGCTCCGCCGGGTTGGTCTCGTACCACTCGATCCGGCTGGCCCACACGTCGCCCTGATCGGAGGGACGGACGTCGAAGCGCAGCCCTTCGTCGTCAGCCCACCGAAGCAACCGTCGGGTGACCTCCTCGAGCTCGTCGGGATGCCCGACGTGCGTCGTCGTCGCATACCGGCCGCTCGGCAGGACACCGGACTTCACCTCGCCGCCGGTCTCGAGTGGCGACGCGACGGGCACGCCCGCCTGGATCACCAGCTCGCGGGCCATGTCGATGACCAGGTACCGCAGGAACGGCGCGCCCGCCGGCGCGTGACCGTGGTTCAGCACCCAGCCGATCAGTCCGGGGATCTCGTCGGCGATCTGCGGGATCGTCGTCATCGTCACGGTCTTGGTCACGCCGACGAAGGGCTGCTCCGGCAGGTCGACGACGGCGTATGCGCCCGGTTCAGGATCGGTCATGCGCATCAGACTCGCAGGGCGCCCGAACCTCATCGCGATCACCCGTACCGATGAGTTGACGTCGGTGGGCTGGTCTACCGTCACATGATGGCCGCCGAGGGACCGAGGCTCGACCTGCGCCAGCCGGCGCAGCGGACCTTCCTGCACCTACTGCTCAACACCCTGACCGTGTCGGTCATGAACTTCACGGTGTGGTTCGCCGTGACGTTCTGGGTCTACCTCGAGACCCAGTCCGTCTTCGCGACCGGCATGATCGCCGGGATCTTCCTCATCGCCATCGCCGCGACGGGGATCTGGTTCGGCAGCCTCGTCGACCACCACCACAAGAAGCGCGTCATGCAGGCCTCCGCGGCCGTGTCGCTGGCGATCTACGCCGCCAGCCTGGGGCTCTACCTCGTCACCCCTGACGAGACGTTCCGCGACCCCGCCAGCCCGGTCCTCTGGGTGTTCGTCGTCGCCGTGATGCTCGGTGTCATCGCCGGCAACCTCTTCACCATCGCGTTGCCCACGTGCGTCACCCTGCTGATCCCGGCCGAGGTGCGCGACCGGGCCAACGGCCTGGTCGGCACCACGACCGGCGTGTCGTTCCTCGTCACGTCGGTCATCAGCGGGGTGCTCGTGGCGGCCGGCGGCATGCTCTACGTGCTCGTGCTGGCGGTCTGCGTGCTCGCGCTCGTGGAGCTTTATCTTGCTGTCCTTCGCGTGCCCGAGCGCCGGATCGTCACGACCGCTGAGGCCACCGGTGAGAGCGCCACCGATGACGCGGGACCGGCACCGACGGACCTCGCGGCGGAAGGAAAGGGCGTCGACATCCGCGGCACGTTTCGCATCGTCCGGGGCGTGCCCGGCCTGCTCGCGCTCATCGTCTTCGCGTGCTTCAACAACTTCCTCGGCGGGGCGTTCATGGCGCTCATGGACGCCTACGGCTTGTCACTGGTGAGCGTTCAGGCCTGGGGTCTGCTCTGGGGTGCGCTGAGCGTCGGCATCATCGTCGGCGGCCTCGTCGTCGCTCGAACGGGCTTGACCAGCAACCCCGTTCGAATCCTCATGCTGGTCAACGTCGTGCTCTGGTCGGTGACAACCGTCTTCGCCGTTCGCTCGTCGATCGTCCTGCTCGCGATCGGAATGGCGATCTACATGCTCCTGGTGCCCTTCGCCGAAGCCGCGGAGCAGACCGTCCTCCAGCAGGTCGTCCCGTTCGAGCGGCAGGGCCGCGTGTTCGGGTTCGCCCAGAGCGTGGAGCAGGCGGCCTCGCCGCTGACCGCGTTCCTGATCGGGCCTCTCACCCAGTTCGCGGTCATTCCGTTCATGACCGACGGGTGGGGCGCGCGCACGATCGGGCCGTGGTTCGGCACCGGCCCGGACCGCGGGATCGCCCTGGTCTTCGTCGTCGTCGGTGTCCTCGGGCTGGTGGCCACGGTGCTCGCGATGTACAGCCGCTACTACCGCGAGCTCAGCGCCGCCGTGATTCGCCGCTCGGACGAGCCGGACGGCGAGGCGGGGTACGCCGAGGTGACCTCCGGCTGACCCGCTGGAGTCACTGACGCCTGCGCGGGCCGTGACAACGGTCATGGGTGAGTCATGACGAAGGAACCTCGTGCCCGCCGGGGCGGGAAGCCATCCTGGAGCCATGACTTCGACAACCACCACGTCAGCCGGCCCGAACGGGTCGGCGTCCGGCGTGCTCGGGGACCTGGCCGTCGCGGCCACCGGACTGCGCAAGGACTTCGGACCGGTACACGCGGTTCGCGGCCTCGACCTGGAGATCCGGCAGGGCGAGATCGTCGCCTTCCTGGGCCCGAACGGCGCCGGCAAGACGACCACCATCGACATGATCCTCGGCCTGTCCGAACCCACCGCCGGTTCCGTCTCCGTCTTCGGGCAGACACCGCGCGGCGCCATCGCCCACGGGCTCGTCGCCGCCGTCATGCAGACGGCCGGGCTGCTCAAGGACATCAGCGTCCGGGAGACCCTCGAGCTCACTGGCTCGCTCTTCGTCCACCACGCCTCCGTCGACTCCGTGATGAAGCGCGCCGGCATCTCCGACATCGGGGACCGCCGAGTCAACAAGTGCTCCGGCGGCCAACAGCAGCGGCTCCGCTTCGCCATGGCCCTGCTGTCCGACCCCGAGCTGCTCATCCTCGACGAGCCGACCACCGGGATGGACGTCGCCGGCCGGCGGGACTTCTGGGCAGCGATCCGCCAGGACGCGACCCGCGGACGCACCATCCTCTTCGCGACGCACTACCTCGAGGAGGCCGACGAGTACGCCGACCGGATCATCCTGGTCCGCCAGGGACGAATCGTCGCCGACGGCACCGCGGCCCAGATCAAGGCCATGGCCGCCGGCCGGACGGTCCGCGCGACGGTGCCCGGCGTGACCTCCCGGCTGCTCGAGGCGGTTCCCGGCGCGGACTCCGTCGAGCTGCGCGGCGAGAGCGTCCGCATCCACTCGAAGGACTCCGACGCCGTCGCTCGATACCTGCTCACCCAGACCGACGCCTGCGACCTCGAGATCGAGTCGCGCGGCATCGAGGACGCCTTTCTCGCGCTCACCTCCGACGCCGAGGACGAGACGTCCACCGACACCCCCGAGGAGCCGTCATGACCACCGCCGCGGAAACCGCATACACCGCCAGCGCGGAGCGCCGCGTTCCCCCGATGGGCGGCCTGAACCCGACCCTGCTGCGGATCGAGCTGCTGCGGGTCCTACGCAACCGCCGCACGATGATCTTCACCCTGATCATGCCCGCGGTGTTCTACCTGATCTTCGGCGTCGGCCAGAGCTACGCCAACCAGAACGCCGGCCGCGGCAACGTGGCGGCCTACATCATGATCTCGATGGCGGCCTACGGCGCGATGATCGCCTCCACCGGCGGGGGCGCCATGGTCGCCACCGAGCGGGCCCAGGGCTGGAGCCGGCAGCTCCGGCTCACGCCGCTCTCGCCGATGGTCTACGTCTTCGTCAAGCTCCTCACCGCGATGCTGCTCGGTGCCCTGGCCGTCCTCGTCGTCTTCGTGATCGGCATGTTCACCAAGGCGCAGATGGACACCGTCGGTCTTTGGGTGGCGACCGCGCTGATCGCCTGGGCGGGATCGCTGGTGTTCGCGGCCTTCGGGTTGTTCATGGGGTACCTGCTGCCGAGCGAGAACGTCATGCAGATCATCGGCCCCGGCCTGGCCATCCTCGCCTTCGCCGGTGGCCTCTTCGTCCCGCTCGAGGACGGGTCGACGCTGCAGAAGATCGCCCAGTTCACGCCGATGTACGGCATCTCGTCGCTGGCCCACGCGCCGCTGACCGGTGACACCTTCCAGTGGACCTGGGTGGTCAACGTCGCGGCGTGGCTCCTCCTCTTCGCCGGCGGTGCGATCTGGCGGTTCCGCAAGGACACCGCGCGGGTCTGAGGCCCAGGACTCGCGGAGTAGCGTCATGAGCGTGCCCGACCCCGTCGCCCAGTACGACACCAGGTTCAACTGGTATGCGGCCCTGGGCGCCGGGGTCTGGCTGGTCTTCCTGGCCCCGGCCGTCCAGGCCGGCTGGAACGCCCGCGACACCATGGCCGGCTGGCTCGGCCTCTGCGCGCTGGCCGGCTTCTGCGTGCTCTACGTCTGGTCCTTCATCTGGGGCCGCCCGTACCGGCAGGACGGTGTCCTGTGGCGAACCGTGCAGCCCCGGGCCGTCCTCGTCGTGGCCGGGCTCTTCGCGCTCGCCGCGGTCGTCGTCCTAACCCTGCACCAGGACGGGCTGCCCACCGCCGTCTACGTCGCCGTCGCCGGCATCACCCTTCTGCCTCGACGGTGGTCCCTGCCGTTCGCCGCTCTGCTGGCGGTCAGTGCCGAGGCCCTGGCTCGTACGGTCCCCGGCTGGCAGGGAGCGGACGGCATCGCCCTGTCCGTGCTCCTCGCCGGTTTCGCGGTCTGGGGCATGTGGACCGCGATGCGGCGCAGCCGCGACCTGGTCGCCGCCAAGGAGGAGAACGCGCTCCTCATGATCGACCAGGAGCGGGCCCGGATGGCCCGCGACCTCCACGACATCCTCGGGCATTCGCTGACCGTCATCGCGGTCAAGGCGGAACTCGCCGACCGGCTCGTCGACGTCAGCCCCGAACGGGCCCGCGCCGAAATCGCCGACATCCAGCGGCTCTCCCGCGACGCGCTGGCCGACGTGCGTCAGACCGTCGAGGGAGTCCGCGAGCTGAGCCTTCCGGCGGAGCTGGCCCGCGCCCGCGCAGCTCTGCGCGCCGCCGAGATCGAAGCCCACCTGCCCGGCTCCACCGACGACGTGCCGTCGGACCGCCGTGAGCTGTTCGCCTGGACGCTCCGCGAAGGGGTGACCAACGTGGTCCGGCACAGCGCGGCGAGCCGCTGCACCGTCACGCTGACGGCCGACCGGATCACCATCGCCGACGACGGACGAGGTATGCGAGCGGCCGACGCCTCCGCCCTGCGCGACGGTCACGGTCTCTCCGGCCTGCGCGAACGCGCCGCCGCGGAGGGAGCGCAGGTTGTCGTCGAGACCCCGCCGAGCGGCGGCTTTCGGCTCAGTGTGGTGACAGCGCCCGTCGCGGCCGACTCCCGTCAGCCTCCGGTCGCGCTGCCGGACGCTCCCCGGCTCGACGCCGCCTCGGTAGCCGTCAGGAGGGCCTCCGAAACCCCGGCGCCGGCGGAGACGCCTCGGTGACGATCCGCCTCCTGTTGGCCGACGACCAGGCCCTGGTGCGCGGTGCCCTCGCCACCCTCCTCGACCTCGAACCGGACATGAGCGTCGTCGCCGAGGTCGGCCGAGGCGACGAGGTCGTCGCCGCGGCTCGGGAGGCGAAGCCGGACGTCGCCCTTCTCGACGTCGAGATGCCCGGCGTCGACGGGATCCAGGCCACCCGGGAGCTCCGCGCTGCGCTGCCCGACGTGAAGGTCGTCATCGTCACCACCTTCGGTCGGCCAGGGTTCCTGCGCCGGGCGCTCATCGCCGGCGCGAACGGGTTCGTCGTCAAGGACACGCCCGCCCGTCAGCTGGCCGACGCGGTTCGCCGGGTCCACTCCGGGCTCCGCGTCGTCGACCCGAACCTGGCCGCGGACAGTCTCGCGGTCGGGGAGTCGCCACTGACCGCCCGTGAGACCGAGGTCCTGCGGGCCGCACGCGACGGCGGCAGCGTCAGCGACATCGCCGGGGCCGTGTTCCTCTCGGAGGGAACCGTCCGCAACCACCTCTCGGCCGGCATCGGCAAGACCGGCGCGCGAAACCGAGCGGACGCGGTCCGGATCGCCCAGGAGAACGGCTGGCTGTGACCGCCGGCGACCACGTTCGCCGGACCCGGCTGGTCCTCGTGCACGGGTCACGGCTGTCCGCCACCCAGTGGGCACCGCAGACCAGCCGGCTCGCCGCGGCGGCCGACGTCCACCCGTGGCTCGAGGTCGTCACGCCCGACCTGCCTGGCCACGGGCGCCGCTCCGGCGAGCCGTTCACCCTCGACCGCGCGGTGGGAGCGCTCGCCGCGGCGGTCGAGGCCGAGCCGGCTCCCGACCTCGTCGTCCTCGCCGGCCATTCTCTCGGCGGCTACGTTGCGGCGACTTACGCCGCCACGTTTCCACGGCGGCTGGACGGGCTGGTGCTCCTCGGTGCGGCGGCGGTACCCCGAGGGGCGGGGGCTGCCGCATACCGAGCCGTCGCCGCCCTGACCGAGCGAGCCGGGCCAGACCGGATGACCCGGGTCAACGATGGCGTCCTCGGCCGCCTCTACGCTGCCGAGCTCGTCGAACCGGTGGTCGCCGGCGGCTACTGGTTCACGCCGACCCGCACCGCGTGGCGAGACGTCATGGCGCGCTGCGGACCGCACCAGCTGCGCGAGCTCGCCGGGCCGGTCCTGCTGGCCGGGGGCGTCTACGACCAGCTGATGCTCCACTCGAGCCGGTATGCGCGTTCCGCACCTCGGTCCCGCGTCGTCCGCATTCCCCGTGCTGGCCACTTCGCCGGCTTCGACCGGCCCGACGAGGTCACGGCGCTGCTGCTGGAGTTCGTGCGCGGCCTGGCGGATGGGACACTGG
>DATLQE010000148.1:0-7132 GCA_035535335.1 Lapillicoccus sp.
GCATACCCCTTATGCCTGTGGTCAGGGCACATCCGAGAGATTCGTCGGGCAACGGCGCCGCGTGAGACCATGGACCGCCATGCCCACCGAAGACGACGTCCGGGCCGTCGACGATCGCCGCGGCGCCTACGTCGTCGACACGAGGAGCCGGTTGCGTCGGCGCTCCAAGGGTCGTCCCCTGCCGCCGCTGAAGCCCGCGGGCACCTATTCCGACACGGACGGTAGCCCCCCGCCGCCGCCCCAGCCCGAACCGGCCACTTCTGCGCCCGCCCCCCGACGGCCACGGCGGACCGGCCGGAACGTCCTGATCGTCGTGCTCGTCGTCGTTCTCCTCTGGCTGGCGTTCCTCGTCTGGGTGCCGCTGAACGCCTGGGGAAACGTGAGCCGGGTCGACAACAACCCGTCCGGCGACCGGCCGGTCGACAACGGCGGCTCCAACTACCTGCTGGTCGGCTCGGACAGCCGTGAGGGGCTGACCCCCGAGCAGCAGAACAGCCTGAACGGCGGTGGGCCGGCCGAGGGCAAGCGGACCGACTCGATCATCCTCGTGCACGTCCCCGCCAACGGCGGCAAGGCGGCGATGATCTCGATCCCACGTGACTCCTACGTCCCGATCCCTGGCCACGGCAGCAACAAGATCAACGCCGCGTTCGCCTTCGGGGGCGCCAAGCTGCTCACCCAGACCGTCGAGCAGGTCACCGGCGTCCACGTGGACGGATACGTCGAGATCGGGTTCGCCGGTTTCGCGAGCGTCGTCGACAGCCTGGGCGGCGTCGACGTGTGCGTGCCGTTCGACATGAAGGACCAGGACGCCGCGATCGACCTCAAGCAGGGCTGCCAGACCCTCGACGGGCCGACCGCCCTCGGGTACGTGCGCGCTCGCAAGTCCGACCCGCGCGGCGACATCGGCCGGGCGGAGCGGCAGCGGCAGTTCCTCGGCGCGTTGCTGAAGAAGGCCGCAACTCCCGCCACCGTGCTCATCCCCTGGCGCTACAAGTCGTTCGCGGACGCGGCGGCGAGCGGCCTGGAGGTGGGCGAGACGACCTCGTTCGGTGACGCGGTCAAAATGCTCCAGGCCCTCCGCGGTGTCGACGGCGGCGACACGCTCTCGCTGGTCGTACCCGTCGAGTCCGCCGCGCTGCAGACGCCGAACGCGGGCGTGGCCGTCAAATGGAACACCGCCCAGGCCAAGGCGTTGTTCTCCGCGATCCAGCAGGACCAGCCGCTCACCGTCCCGCCCGCCGGGACCGTCCCGGGCTGAGCCCCACCGTCTCACCCAGTGTGGGTGACGCGTCCTCTTCGAAGTCGCTCCACGATGGCGCCATGAGTCGAAATTCCGAGGGGTCCGTTGCGGGTAGCTGGGGAAGCGCGTTCGCGGGCGCCATGCTCATGGTCGTCGGTCTCTTCCAGTTCTTCCAGGGCCTGACCGCCGTGGTCAACGGCAACGACTTCTTCGTGACGACGCCGCGCTACATCCTCCAGTTCAACACCACGACGTGGGGCTGGATCCACCTCGTTCTCGGCCTCGTCATCGCCGCCGCCGGCCTGTTCATCTTCACCGGCAACGTCGTGGCGCGCGGTGTCGGCATCCTCCTCGCCGGGCTGCAGGCGGTCGTGAACTTCATGTGGCTGCCGTACTACCCGTTGTGGGCCCTGGTCATCATCGCCATCGACGTGTTCGTCATCTGGTCGCTGTCGACGACCCGGTTGACCGAACGGGTCTAGCGACTACCTCAGCAGCTGTCGCGCCATGACGAGGCGCTGGATCTGGTTGGTGCCCTCGTAGATCTGGGTGATCTTCGCGTCGCGCATCATCCGCTCCAGCGGATAGTCCTTGACGTACCCGGCCCCGCCGAGCAGCTGCACCGCGTCGGTCGTGATCTGCATGGCCACGTCCGACGCGTAGCACTTGGCCGCCGCCCCGAAGAACGGCAGGTCAGGGTCACCGCGCTCGGACTTCGCCGCCGCGACGTAGACCATCTGCCGGGCCGCCTCGAGGGTCATCGCCATGTCCGCGAGCATGAACTGGATCCCCTGGAAGTCGGCGATCCGCGACCCGAACTGGCGCCGCTCCTTCACATAGTCCAGGGCCACGTCCAGCGCACCTTGGGCGATACCCACCGCCTGCGCCCCGATCGTCACCCGAGTGTGGTCCAGCGTCCGCAACGCGATCTTCAGCCCGTCGCCGGGCGAGCCGACCATCCGATCGCCGGGGATCCGACAGTCCTCGAAGTGCAGCTCCCGCGTCGGCGAGCCCTTGATCCCGAGCTTCCGCTCCTTGTCGCCGAAGGAGAAGCCGGGGTCCGCCTTCTCGACGACGAACGCCGACACGTTGGCCGCGCGCCGCCCGTCGGGGTCGGTAACCGCCAGCACCGTGTAGTACTCGGAAACGCCGGCGTTGGTGATCCACGACTTCTGGCCGCTCAGCACCCAGTCGTCACCGTCCGGCCGGGCGCGAGTCTTCATCGCCGCCGTGTCGGAGCCGGCCTCCCGCTCGGACAGCCCATATGAGAACATCGCCTCGCCGCGCGCCAGCGGCGGCAGGTACTTCGCCTTGAGCTCCTTCGACCCGGCCAGGATCACCGGCATCGAGCCCAGCTTGTTGACGGCCGGGATCAGCGACGACGACGCGCAGACCCGGGCGACCTCCTCGATGACGATGCTGGTCGCGAGAGCGTCCGCGCCGACGCCGTCGTACTCCTCGGGCACGTGCGGCGCGAAGAAGTCGCTGGCCACCAGCGCGTCGTGGGCCTCCTGCGGAAAGCGGGACTCCTCGTCGACCTCCGCCGCATACGGGGCGATCTTGTCCTCCGCGATCGCCCGTACCGCCTCCCGGACGGCGTCGTGCTCCTCGGACAGCTGGTACAGGGCGAACGTCGAGGACGTGCTCACCAGCCCAGGTTACCGCCGGGTATGCGACGCCTCGCCGCCCGTCGTGAGGCCGGTCACGGTGCCCGGCAGCCCGGGGTCCACGCCGGTGAGCCGGACTGCCAGCTCCCACAGCGCGTACTGAGTGTCGAGATCCCGCGATGCCGCCGACGAGCCGACGATGCGCGGCGGCCCCGTCTGCTCCAGAGGACCCGAGGGACCGACGTAGCTGCCGCCCGGCAGGTCGGGTGCCGATGCCGCATACAGGGTCGGCAGGGCGCCGCCGGCGGCGTCCTGCACCAGCCCGATCCGCTGCATCCAGTCCTGCCCGGTGCTGGTGGCGGCGCCGAGGTGTCGCTGCAGGTTCGTCGCCGCATACCCCGGATGCGCCGCCATCGAGCGCACCGGTGATCCGGCGAGAAGAAGCCTCCGTTGCAGCTCGTAGGCGAACATGAGGTCGGCGAGCTTGCTCTGCCCGTAAGCGATCCAGCGTTGGTAGCGCCGGTGCTCGAAGTTCGGGTCGGGCAGGTCGATCCGGCCCATCCGGTGCACTCCCGACGACAGGGTTACGACCCGGTCGGTGACCCGCGGCAGGAGGAGCCCGGTCAGCGCGAAGTGGCCGAGGAAGTTCGTGCCGAACTGGCTCTCGAACCCGTCGACCGTGCGGGCGAACGGCACCGCCATGATCCCGGCGTTGTTGACGAGCACGTCGATCGGCCCGTCCCACGCGGAGGTGAAGGCCCGAACGGACGCGAGGGAGCCGAGGTCGAGCTCGCGGACCTCGGCGCTGTCACCGACCTCGAGGCGCACCGCCTCCGCCTTCTCGACGTTCCGGCACGCCATGACGACGCGACCACCCTTGCTTGCCAACGCTTTCGCCGCCTCGAAGCCGATGCCGGAGTTGGCACCGGTGATGAGGAACACCCGGCCGGACTGCTCCGGCATGTCGGAGAGGCGCCAGACCATCAGGGGTTGCCCCGCAGCTCCGGGATCACGGTCTGCTCGAACAGCTCGATGCCGGACGTGTCGTACGCCAGCTCGCGGAAGTTGGTGATGCAGTAGGTCATCCCGGCCTTCTCGAGTCCCTTCAGCGTCTCGACGATCTGCTCCGGGGTGCCGACGGCCGGGCCGGCACGGAACAACTGCGCCTGCTGGCGGACCGCCGCGTCCGAGAGCCCGGCCTTGCGGTAGGAGTCCTCGATCCACGCCAACCGGTCTTGGACGTCGTTCTCGGTCTCGCCGATGACGACGTTGTAGTTGGCGCTGCGGACGATCGAGCCGAAGTCACGGCCCACGTCCTTGCAGTGGCTCTCAAGCACGTCGCTCTTGTGCGCGAACACCTCAGGCTTCGGGTCGAGATTGGCGTAGTCGCCGTACTCGGCCACGATCCGCAGCGTCACCTTCTCGCCACCCCCGGCGACCCACATCGGGATGCCGTTGGCGTCGGACCCCGGCTTGGTCGTCCCCTGCAGCGGCCGCGGTTGACCGATGGCACCGTCCACCGTGTAGTACTTGCCGTTGTGGGTCGCGATGCCCTTGGTCCACATCTGGCGGAAGATCTCGACGCCGTCGCGCAGCCGGCCGAGCCGCTCGCCAGTCGGCGGGAACCCGTAGCCGTAGGCCCGCCACTCGTGCTCGTACCAGCCGCCGCCGATTCCCATCTCGAGGCGGCCGCCGGAGATGACGTCGATGGTCGCGGCGACCTTCGCGAGGTAGGCCGGGTTGCGGTACGACATGCACGTGCACATCTGGCCGAGTCGCACCCGGTCTGTCGCGGCGGCGAACGCCGCCATGAGCGACCACGCCTCGTGGGTCGCCTCCTCCGACGGCATGGGGGTCGTGTGGAAGTGGTCGTAGACCCAGATGGACTCCCAGTCGGGGTTCTCGTCAGCGCGCCGGGCCAGCCGCAGCATCGTCGGCCACTGCTCCTCGGGTGGGATGTCGACCAGGTCGAAGCGCCAGCCTTGGGGGACGAAGGTGCCGAATCTCATGTCTCGCATCATGTCAGCGGGATCTGCAGACCGCCTGACGAGCACCTTCCGGGGGCCGGTGTTTGGATGAGAGCGTGACGAAGTACGACAACGACCACGTCGTCATCCGCGACCTGCTGCGAACACCGGCTACCTGGGCGGTGGTGGGCCTGTCGACGAACCGGGCGCGAAGCGCATACTCCATCGCCCTGTTCCTCAAGGTCGAGCTCGGTATGCGCATCGTGCCGATCCACCCACGGGCCGAGACGGTCCTCGGCTCGACGGGGTATGCGACGCTCGCCGACGTCCCGGACGGCACCTCGGTGCCCGTCGTCGACTGTTTCGTGAACTCGTCCAAGGTGGGCGCTGTGGTCGACCAGGCCATCGCGCAGAAGGACCGGCTCAACATCGCCGCCGTGTGGCTTCAGCTGGGCGTCGTCGACCAAGCGGCGGCCCGGCGGGCCCGAGCGGCGGGGCTGGCCGTCGTCACGGACTCCTGCCCCCGGATCGAGTACCCCCGCCTGCAGCCCGGCGACGGCGCGGGCGTGATCGCCGGTTAGTCCAGCTCGCTGGCGCGCTCGCGGAGCGCGCGGCCCTTGGCAAGCGCCGACTCGCGCAGCTCCGCCTGGAACTCGACCATCGCCGCTCGGATCCGGGCGGCCTCCTCGCCCTCGCCGGAGCCGAGGATGCGCGCCGCCAGCAGTCCGGCGTTCCGGGCGCCGCCGATCGACACCGTCGCCACGGGGACGCCGGCGGGCATCTGGACGATCGACAGCAGGGAGTCCATGCCGTCGAGATGGGCCAAGGGAACCGGGACGCCGATCACGGGCAGGGCCGTGACCGACGCCAGCATCCCCGGCAGGTGGGCCGCGCCACCGGCCCCAGCCACGATGACCCGCAGGCCTCGGTCCGCCGCGGACCGCCCGTACTCGAGCATGTCGTCGGGCATCCGGTGCGCGGAGACGACGTCCACCTCGTAAGCAATCGCGAGCTCCTGCAACGCGATTGCCGCCTTCTCCATGACCGGCCAGTCGCTGTCGCTGCCCATGACGATGCCGACCAGCGGCGTCTCACTCATCGATGGCTCCGGCCAGGAAGTCCGCCGCGTGCGTGGCCCGAGCCCGGGCATCGCCCAGGGACCGCGCGCTGACGTTGACGTGACCGATCTTGCGACCGGGCCGGACCGGCTTGCCGTAGAGGTGCACCTTGACGGCCGGATCGCGGGCCATGACGTGGCGGTAGGCGCTGTACAGCTCCGCGTGGCCCGCGCCCAGCACGTTGGCCATGGCCGTCCACGGTGCCCGGGTCCGGGGGTCGCCGAGCGGCAGGTCGAGCACCGCCCGCAGGTGCTGCTCGAACTGGCCTGTCACGGCGCCGTCCATCGACCAGTGGCCGCTGTTGTGGGGGCGCATGGCCAGCTCGTTGACGAGGTATGTGGGTGCAGCGCCGGCCTCGACGGCGGGCACCTCGAACATCTCGACGGCCAGCACTCCGGTGACTCCCAGCTCGCCGGCGATGGTCAGCCCCGCCGCGGTGGCCGCGGCGGCCAGCCCCGGATCGATCGCCGGCGCCGGGGCAAGTACCTCGGTGCAGATCCCCTCAGCCTGCACCGTCTCGACCACGGGCCAGGCCGCGGCCTGTCCGGACGGGCTCCGAGCGACCAGAACGGCCAGCTCGCGCGAGAACGGGACCCGCTCCTCGAGGAGCACCCCCTCCTCCAGGGGTCCGGGTGTCCCTGCCGCGGCCAGCCAGTCGTCCAGGTCCGCGGCCCGCTCGACGACGCGGATCCCCTTGCCGTCGTATCCGCCCCGCGGCGTCTTGGCCACGACCGGCCAGCCCACCGTGCCCGCGAACACCTCGACGTCCGACGGCGTGCGGGCCGCCGCCCAGCGCGGGGCCGGCACTCCCAGCTCCGTCAGCCGCGTCCGCATGGCGAGCTTGTCCTGCGCGAACCGCAGCGCACTGGGAGCCGGGTGGAGCGGGATGCCGTCGGCCTCGAGCGCGCCGAGGACGTCCGGCGGCACATGCTCGTGGTCGAAGGTCACCACGTCACAGCGGCGCGCGAACGCGCATACCGCCTCGAGGTCCGTATGCGAGCCGACGGGCGCCGAGGGCACCACCAGGGCCGCCGGCTCGTCCGGCGCGCCGACGAGCACACTCAGCTGCACGCCGAGCTCGACCGCCGGTCCCTGCATCATCCGGGCCAGCTGTCCTCCCCCGATCACACCGACGACCGGGAAGCCCCCTGGAGCCCGCCGGGGCGGCGAGTCGGACGCGGCGCTCACGGCAGGCGA
>DATLQE010000149.1:0-25996 GCA_035535335.1 Lapillicoccus sp.
CGCACGCTCGCGTGCAGCTCCGGCCGGCCGGCGCGAACGCGCGCCAGGTGGGCCAGCCCGCTGAACACGCGGCCCGTGACGGTGCGTCGGTCGTACCGCTGCTCGGCGCGTCGCCAGTCCAGCCGCGGCCGGTGCGCCCACCGGTTGTCGGTCTCGTGGCCGTCCTCGGCAGCCCACCCGGGGTCGTTGGCCATGCCGAGCTCGTCCCCACTCCAGATCACGGGGATGCCGCCCCAGGCGTACACGATGGCGTGGGTGAGGAAGAACCGGCCGAGTGCTTCGTCGATCTCCTCGGGCCGACCCGCCGCGGACAGGCCGGTCAGGGCGGCGGTGGTGCCGCTGATCCGCCGGTCGCCGGTCGCCGGGTTCTCCTGGAAGACCAGCCCGTGCGCGGTGGAGCCGGGATAGAGCCCGGAGTACCAGTCGGAGAGGAAGCGCCGGTGGTGGTACCCGCTGAGTCCGACGCCACCGGCGTCCTCGTCGGTGATGGCCCACCCGATGTCGTCGTGGCAGCGCACGTAGGTGATCCACGCCGCCGACGACGGGGCGGGCGGCAGCCGTTCGAGGGTGTGCGCGGCGAGCCGGCTGTCCCTCGTGGCGAGCATCGACCAGATCTGCACCATGAGGGTGTTGTGGTACGCGAGGTCGCTCACCTTGCCGTGGTGCCGGCCGGCGCCCAGGTACTGCACGAGGTCGTGCGGCGCGACGATGGCTTCGGCCTTGAAGGCGAGCGCTGGACAGGCGATGCGGGCGACCGTCTTGAGGACCTGCGTGACGGCGTGCACCTCGGGCTCGTTCTGGCAGGTGGTCCCCATCCGCTTCCAGAGGAACGCGATGGCGTCGAGGCGGAGGACCTCCACGCCGAGGTTGGCGAGGAACACGATGATCTCGGCGAACTCGACGAGGACGTCGGGATTCGCCCAGTTGAGGTCCCACTGCCAGGCGTTGAACGTCGTCCAGACCCATTGCTGGATGTCCTCGTCCCAGGAGAAGTTTCCAGGGGCGAAGTCCGGGAAGACCTCAGGGAGCGTGCGCTCGTAGGCGTCGGGCTGGCTCCGGTCGGGAAACCGGTGGAAGTAGTCCTGGTAGTGAGTGTCACCGGCCCGGGCACGCACCGCCCAGTCGTGCTCGCGGGCCACGTGGTTGAGGACGAGGTCGAGGACCAGGCTGATCCCGTTCTCGCGCAACGTGGTTGCCAGGTGTCGGAGGTCCTCGACCGTGCCGAGGTCGGAACGGACTGACCGGTAGTCCCGGACCGCATACCCTCCGTCGTTGTCCCCGGCGCGCGGCTCGAGGAGCGGCATGAGGTGCAGGTACGTGACGCCGAGCTCTCGCAGGTAGGGGATCTTGTCCTCGACCCCCTTGAGGGTGTCGGCGAACCGGTCGGCGTATGCCGCGTAGCCGACCATCCGGGGCAGCTGAAGCCAGTCCGGCTGCAGGGACCGTCTGATGTCGAGGACGTGCAGGTCGGGCGGCCGGTCGACGTACGCGTCGTGGGCCAGCGCGATGAGCCGGTCCGCCAGCGGAACGGCGGTCTCGTGCCCGTAGAGCATCTCGAGCGCCTCGACGAGGTCGCGACGACGTCGTTCGACGCGGAGCCCGAAGAGCTCCTCGCGGTCGGCGCTCACGGACATGTCCGCATCCAATCGCACCGGCCGTGGATGGCAGAAGGCCGGGACGCCGGGCGCGCGCCTGCGTCTGACCACCAATGGTCCCGGGGCGCCCGGGAAACCGCGCGCCGGAGCACCACTATGGTGGCGGGAGGATCTCGTAGGACGGGTTCGCCATGGCCAGGTAGCCGTGCCGCTCGCCGACCCGGCCCTCGACGCGCACGAGCGCCCCGGGGTCCAGCCCTTCTATCTTGCGCCGGCCGTAGAACAGCAGCGTGACGCCACCCGACTCGTCGCACAGCTCGGCGCGGTAGGCCTGACTGGCGGCGATGCTCGAGGATTCGACGGACCTGATCCGGCCCTGCAGCACGGCCACCCCTCGGTGCGGGGCCTCGGCGATGGTCACCCGGTTGGGCGGCGTGGGCCCGATGGAGGACACCGGCTCGCGATGCACCTGAGGCGCCCCGCCGGTCCGGGCGCCGCGGCGTATCGACCGCGGTCGCGTCGACGCGTCGACGCGTCGAAGGGGACGATGGTGGCCGCGACGCCGCGCAGCTGTGACACCGCGGCGGCGATTTCGTCGGCGGTGCGGTCGTGGAGCAGCCGGCCGACGAGGACGCCGTACTGCCGGCGCGGCAGCAGCACCGTGACCACCCCACGAAGTTGGCGAGGTACGGGAACCCGTTGAACGGGGTGTTGGCTCCGGTCCACAGGATGAGCATCGTCGCGAGCTGGACGACGAAGTACATGGCTTGCCCGGCGATCGAGATGAGCACGAGCAGGATCTCCTCGGACCCGTACGCCGACGACGAGATGCAGTCGCTGGAGAGAACGCCGAGAGCGGTCTTCTTGCTCAGCCGCTCGCCCTTCAGCTCGACGTTGGTGAGCGGCGGCCCCAGCAGGCGGCACTTGATCCGGTAGCCCAGCGTCTCGGGAGCGCCGATCGCCACGGGCAGGGCTTCCGGCCGGGCGAAGCGGTCGTCGGCGGCGCGGTCCCCTTCCGCCGATCCTCTCCCCTCGACCGTCACCGTTGTATTCAACCGCCGCTAGCCGGTAGCGGCGCGAGCCGCGGCAACGATGAGTGCGGCGACCTCTGGCTTCTGGATGTCGGAGTGCGCGCCGGCGAAGGGACCGGCACTGGTGTCGGTGATGACGAAGTTGGCGTCGATCCGGTGGAACTCGCCCGGGGCGAACGTCTCCTGACCGGTCAACGGGAGCGCAAGATCTCGAGCGGGGACGCCACGGTAGCCGTCGGCGCCCATGCCGCCCCAACGGCTTACTCCTTCCGAGTCCTGATTGTCCTGCTGCGCGAGGAACGACGCCTTGGGGTACCAGTTGCCGACGGCCCAATCGGCACTCGTGAAGGTCGCACAGAGTGGTCCCTTGACGCGGTTCTGGAACCCAGCGAGAGCCCCTTTGATGCCGAGGTCCGAGGAGCCGTCGCTGAACGACCAGTGCGAGAAGGCGCCCTGCACCAGGGTCAGAGAGGCGACGGGACTCTGCTGCGGGTCCGCGAAGCCGGCCAGCGAGAAGGCCACCAGCCGGGCGCCGAAGCTGTGCCCGATCAGGTGAACACGGACGCCAGGGGCGGCGCCATGCAGCGCGACGAGAAAGGCGCCAAGGCCGTCGCGGCCGACGTCTCCCGCCCGGGACTTCATCTGGAAGTAGGAGCCGACCCGCAGGGCGTCCTTGGCGCCGTTCCAGACCTTGCCGAAGAAGTCGCCGATCCCCTGGACGTCGCCCTCGGACGGGGCGCTGCCCATGACGGCAGAGAGCTTTCCGTATGCGGTGCCCGGGTCGTCGGTCGCGAAGAGCGCCGTCTCGCCGGAGTCCTCCACGGCGCCCGGGGAGCTAGGCGTCGCGAACACCTTGCCCAGCAAGGCATGGAACTCCTCCAGCCGCGCCTGCTGGACCTCCTGGGACTCTCCCGCGGCAACTCCCTTCAGCCCCGCGTCGACAAGTCGGCCCATCCTCCGGATGTCGTCGCGGTCCGATCCCGAGAACCCGTCAGCGAGGGACGTCGCGATGGCCTTTCCCGACACCGCCGCGTCGGCCTGTCCGGGCGGTGGCGGCGCGGTCTCACGGGAACGCGGCAGGTCACGCTCCCCATCGGCCGGCGGGTCGGGAAACCACAGCGACGGCCAGTAGACCGCGAGGAAGCGCGCCGAGGCCGGTACGCCGGGACTGGCCTGCAGCAGCCCGAACATCCCGCGGTAGAGCTGGTCGGCCACCTCCTCGGAGTTGCCCCAGCCGTGCGACATGACAAAGAGGTCCTGGGTGCCGCTGTCCCGGACCTGCTCCACCAGTGCGGCGACCTCGCCGCTACGAGGCGCCACCGTGCCGTCGGCCTCGAACCGCAGCTCCCAGTACGCGCCAGCCGATCCGTCCATCGTCCGCTCCTTCTCGTAGGTCGATCAGCTGTCGGCCAGCATCCGCATGGCATCCACCAGCCCGGCGCCCTGCGCATACCGGTCTCGTCCGAGGTCGGTGGCGGTGCGCATGAGCAGCGCCTTCACCTCCGCCGGCCGACCGATGAACTCCGGCCGGCACGACAGGAATCCGGCGATGACTCCCGACACGTGTGGTGCCGCCGCGCTGGTGCCACTCTGCTCCGCGTACGTCAACGACTTCCGCATCCCGCGCCCGGCGATGCCGGCGCTGGTGCGGACCAGCCCGGTGGCCGCGGAACAGATCCACTCTCCCGGGGCGACGACGTCCGGCTTCGGGCGGCCGTCGAGCGTCGGACCTTTCGACGACGTCCAGGACACGCCGAAGATGTGCGGCGCCTCCCGGTGCGTCGAGCCGACGGTGATGCAGGTGGCCGCATGCCCGGGTTCAGTGACCGACGCGAGCACGCCGACCGACTGCTTGGAGGACTGCGGCGAGATGGTCTGCCCGTTGTTGCCCGCCGAGATCACGACGACCACCCCGGAGGCGCTGAGCTCGTCGATCCGCTGGCACAGCGGCGAGAGCCCGGCCGCGTAGTGTGACGGGTCCCAATCTGCGCCCAGGCTGAGGTTGACGCCGTGGATCCGCAGGTTCTGGCGGCTGGTGTTGACCTCGCGCAGGATGTACTCGATCGCTCGGATGACCGCGGCTGAGGACGTCACGGCGGCGCCCGAGATCTGGCGAAACACCTTGAGGCTGACCAGCTCGCACTCCTGGGCCATCCCGGCGAGCGGTCCGACGTTCGAGCGCCGGACGAAGCCACCGTCGGCCGGCTCCATCGAGTCCGCCACGACCGGTTTGCTGCCCGCGGGACATGCGCCCGCGATGATGCCGGCCACGTGGGTGCCGTGACCGACCTCGTCGGTCAATGGAGATGCGGAGTCGCCGTCGGCAATCGGAATGTTCGGCTGGACCAGCCGGGAGAAGTCGCGGTGCAGGCCGCCGGTCCGCTGGAGCTCGTCGTCGGGGGCGTGCCCCTCCTTGGCCAGCTCGAGCCCGGAGAAGTGCCCGTGAGCGGCGTCGATGCCGGTGTCGATGACCGCCCAGACGATCCCGGACCCGTTGGCGTTGAAGGCTCGTCGAGCCGCGTCGACCTTCACGGTCGGTGCCGACCGGTCGACCTGGGCGTAGAGCGTGTAGTCCGGCCACGCGTGCCGCACCACTGGTGGGCCGGTGGTGCGGTCCTGGTCCATCGTGACGAGCCGCTGCAGCCCGGCGCGGGTGAGCACGCACTGGTACAGCGATCCCGTGATCGGCTCCTTGGTGGCCGACGGGTCGTCGGCCGAATGCCACCACGAGTCCCACAGCGCCTCGAAGGTCTCCTGCTGCGCCCGCAGCCCGCCGGGAAACGAAGAGTCCAGCTCGATGACCACGACGACCGGCTGTTCATCCGCTGGCTGGGCCCGGTCGAGCGACCGGTCCCGCGGCGACGGGGTGACCGGGTAGGCCAGGTCACCGATGATCGGCGACCGGCCGCGGCCCGCCGAGACGCCGGTCACGCGGACACTGGGGTCCGGCGGCTCCTGCACAGTCAACGGCGACCCCTTTCCCCTGAGCGGGACTCAGCATCCCGCAGCCCGAGGTCGGGCCGCACCCTTATGTCCGAAGTCGGCGGGTCAGCCCACGACGCCGGCCACACGGAGCGACCCAACCCGCTCCGGCGCATACCCGAGCTCCGCGAGAACGGCGTCGGTGTGCTCGCCGACCCTAGGTGGCGCGGGCGGGACCGGGGTATGGCTGCGGCTGAACCGCGGGCTGACGGCCGGCTGCGGGAGGTCGTACCCGGGCATCGGCTGGTATGCGCCGCGAGCCACCCCCTGCTCGTGGCGCGTGGCCTCGTCGAGGTCGAGGACCGGCGTCACGCAGGCGTCGTGGTCGCGGAAGGCGGCCGCCCAGTCATCGCGAGGCCGGGTGGCGAAGGCGTCGGTGAGGGTGGTCCGCAACGCGGCCCAGCGGGCGGGGTCCTTGTGCGCGCCGCGCAGCGGATCGTCGGCCGCGACGCCGAGCACGTCGAGGGCCACGTGGAAGAACCGCTCCTCCACCGTGCCCATGGCCACCCAGCGGCCGTCGGCACACGCGTACACGTCGTAGTACGGGCAGCCGGTGTCGAGGAGGTTCTCGCCGCGGCCGCCGGACCAGACGCCTTGCGCGCGAAGTCCCTGGACGAAGCCCATGATGGTCGTGGTCGCGTCGAGGACATTGGCGTCGACGACCTGCCCCCGGCCGCTGCTACGGGCTTCGAGCAAGGCGCAGACGATGCCGAAGGCCATCGACGCGGCCCCGCCGCCGAGGTCGCCGACGAGGTTGACCGGGGGTACCGGCCGCTCCCCGGCGCGGCCGATCGACCACAGGGCGCCGGTGAGGCCGATGTAGTTGATGTCATGGCCGGCGACCGTCGCCCAGGGTCCGTCCTGGCCGAAGCCGCTGAGCCGCGCGTAGACCAGCCGGTCGTTGACGGCGTGGCAGGGGGCCGGGCCGATGCCCAGCCGCTCGGCCACGCCAGGGCGGTAGCTCTCGAGAAGCACGTCGGCGCCGCGAGCCAGGTCGAGGACGACCTGCACGCCCTCGGGCGACTTGAGGTCCACCGCCACGGAGCGCCGTCCTCGCTCCACGACGGGGTTCACCGGGTGGTCGGCGTCGGCCGGGCCGAGGCGGTCGACCCGGACGACAGAGGCCCCCATGTCGGCGAGAAGCATGACGCAGAACGGTCCTGGTCCTATCCCGGCCATCTCGACGACACGAACTCCGGCAAGCGGGCCAGCAGTATCGGGGACGCTCGACATGCCGTCGATTCTGGCGCGGCGCGCCCGCAGAACCGTCAGGGCAGGCGGTCAGCCGCCACTCTCAGGTCGGCCACGAGGGCCGCGTGGTCCTCGTCGCGGTTGCGCGAGCGCAGGATCGAAGAGGGGTGCACCGTCGCGAAGAACTTCGGCGGCGTATCGGGAGCGCGCCAGCCCGCCGGCGGGTCCAGCGCTCGGCCACGGGAGACGCCGACCCGGAAGCTCGGCCCGAAGACCGCCTGTCCGGCCGTCGCGCCGAGGACGACGACCACCTGCGGCTGCACCGCGTCGAACTCCGCCAGCAGCCAGGGTCCGCAGGCGGTCACGTTCCACCGCGTGGGAGTGGCGTGGATCCGCTGCTTTCCCTTGGTCTGGAACCGGAAGTGCTTGACCGCGTTGGTGACGTACGCGCGCTCCGGCCGGATCCCGGCCTCCTGGAGGGCGCCGACCAGCAGCCGGCCGGCCGGCCCGACGAACGGCTTGCCCTGTCGGTCCTCCTGGTCGCCGGGCTGCTCGCCCACGAGCATGAGGTCCGAATGCGGGTCCCCCCGCCCCATGACGACCTGCGTCGCGTCGCGGTAGAGCTCGCAGCCCCGGCACGACGGCGCGGCGGCTTCGAGCGCCGGGATGCTGTGGTCCTCGGGCACCCACGGCTCGGCACCCGGATACTCCTGCCTCGACAACGATCCTGCCGGCATCCGTCCTCCAGACGACGTTCCTGCTGCGCCGCATACCCCGCCGCGGATCGGCCGAACCTACCGCTCGGCGCGCTCCTCGAGCCGCCCGAGCAGCCGTGACGGCACGACGACCCATTGGACGACGAAGAACGCCCCGGCGACGACGCCACCCACGACGGCCGCGGTCGTCCCGGCCACGAACCCGAAGACGAGGACCACGACGGCGACGATGGTGACGGCCAGGGTGGCGAGCCCCGCCTTGGTGAGCCGGTCGGCCGCGGAGACCAGTTCGGCCTTGGCCCGCCGGCGGAAGAGGATCCGATGCGACGCGACCGGTGCCACGACGAGCACCGTCGACACGACGGCGAGGCCGAGCGCGACCAGAAAGACGACGCGCAGCGCCGGCGCCAGCTCGGCGAACCGTTGCTGGAACGGCACGGTCAGGAGGAACCCGGTGAGGATCTGGATTCCGGTCTGCGTGACCCGTAGCTCCTGGAGCAGCTCGTTCCAGTTCCGGTCCGCTCGTTCCGTGGCGGTCTCGTTGCGCTCAGGCCCGTCCGGGTCGTGCGGGTCACCTCGATCTCTGCGGCGGTTCTCGTCGGCCACGATGCCGCTCCTCTCGTCGTCGCGTGGGAGCGCAGCCTGCCACGGACCGCCCCGAGCGGCATACCGTGAGGAGATGAACGGCCGCTGGGCGAACCTCTCGCTGGCCGTCCTCGTGCCGCTGTCCCTCCTTTCCGGGGTGGGGCTCTTCCTGGTCGGTGACGGGCCGGTCGTCCTCGTCGCCGTCCTCCACGGCGGGCTCGGCCTCGGGCTGCTCGCGTTGGTGCCGTGGAAGCGCGTCGTCGTCCGCCGCGGGATGCGTCGGAGTCGGCCCGGGCGCGACGTGTCGATCCTGCTCACCTGGGTCTTACTGGTGGCGCTGCTCACCGGAAGCGTCCACGTCGTGGGCCTGACCGCAGCCGCCCTGCCGGTGACGACGATGCAGCTCCACGTGGCCGCCGGCGTCGCCGCCACGCTGCTGACGGTCGTCCACGTGTGGCAGCGGCCCGTCCGGGTGCGGCGAACCGACTGGAGCCGACGCACCCTGCTGCGCGGCGGCGCGGTGGCCGCGGCGGCAGCCGGGCTGGGCTTCACGGCGACGGCCACCGGCGCGGCGCTGGACCGCTCCGGAGACCGGCGGTCGAGCGGCTCGTTCCGCGTCCCGCCGAATCAGGTGCCGGTGACACAGTGGTTCCTGGACGCGGTCCCAGCGGTCCGCCCGGACCCGTGGCTGCTCACCCTGGTGACTCCGGTCGGCGTGCGGCAGCTCGCGCTCGCCGATCTCGACGGCATGGACGAGGTGCGCGCCGTCCTCGACTGCACCGGAGGCTGGTGGGCCGACGCGGTCTGGAGTGGGACCCGGCTTGTCCGACTGCTCCCCGGAGTCGCTGCCGGTTCGTCGGTGCGGGTGACCAGCACGACCGGGTATGCCCGCCGCCTGCCGCTGACCGACGACCTCCTTCTCGCGACGGCGATGTCGGGCAGTCCGCTCTCGGCGGGCCATGGCGCGCCGGTGCGGCTGGTCGTGCCGGGCCGGCGTGGGTACCACTGGGTCAAGTGGGTCGAGCGGGTGGAGGTCGTCGACGGCCCGTGGTGGGCCCAGCCACCGCTCCCCCTCCGCTGACCACCGCGCTGCCGCTTCCGCCGAGAGGCGGCGTCAAGGCGGGTTGACACATCGCAGGCTGTCAAGGTAAGTTGACAAACATGACCTCGGCATCCGACCTCGCGACGACCGCCTCGAGCGGCGACCCCCGCGAAGGGCTGCGCGCGGTCGTCGCGCTGCGCGAGCTGCTCGAGCGCCTCGAGTACCTCCATGTGCGCCGAGCCCGCGAGCAGGGCTGGTCGTGGCAGGACATCGCGGGCGTCCTCGGGGTCTCGCGCCAGGCGGTCCATCAGAAGCACGGCCCGCGACTCACGATCACCGGGAGGAACTGACCATGTTCGAACGCTTCACCTCCTCCGCCCGTGGCACGGTCGTCCGGGCCCGGGACGAAGCAGTCCAAGCCGGCCACGACCGAGTCGGCACCCAGCACGTCGTGATCGCCCTCGCGGACGACACCGGCACCGCGGGCGAGGTCCTCCGCGATGCTGGCGTCACGGCCAACGCGCTCCGCTGGGCTCTGCGGGAGACCTCGAGCACGCCCGACGTCGACCTCGATGCGGACGCGCTGCGGACGCTCGGCATCGACCTCGACGACGTCCGGCGGTCGGTCGAGGAAACCTTCGGCGCCGGGGCCCTCGACATCCCCGCCAGGGCAGGGGACCGTGCCCGAGGGCGTCAGCGCGCAGGTCATGTTCCCTTCTCCCCTGACGCCAAGAAGGGCCTGGAGCGTGCCGTCCGGCAGGCCCTCACGCTCGGCCAGAACCGGCTGGGCTCCGAGCATCTGCTCCTCGGGGTGCTCGACGTCGAGGACGGCCTCGGTGCCCAGCTCCTGACGACCCTGGACGTCGACCTGGGCCGGCTCAGGGCCGCGGCGATCGAGCGATCGCGGCGCAGCGCCTGACCACATGACGTGGGCGGCCTCGCGCATCTGGGCGCCCACCCCGCCGGGCGACCGACCTCGCCATGAGGCAGATTGGCCGGTGTGACCGAGGACCTCGACCGCCGAGCGGCGGGGTCCACGAGCCCACGAGATGCCGGCGACTGGAGCCCCGACCCACGCCGCTGGCGCATTCTCTCGGTCTCCCTGGTCGTCGGCTTCATGTCGCTGCTCGACGTCTCGATCGTCAACGTGGCCATCCCGTCCATGCAGCGCGGGCTCGCCACCTCGGCGAGCGCGATCCAGTGGGTGGTCTCCGGCTACCTCCTCGCCTTCGGCCTGACCCTCGTCGCCGGCGGCCGGCTCGGCGACGCGTACGGCCGCCGCCGGATGATGCTCGTCGGCCTGGGCGGGTTCATCCTGTCCAGCGCCGCGGTCGGGTTCGCGCCGAACGTCGCCCTGGTCATCGTCGCGCGGCTCGTCCAGGGCGCGACCGCTGGTCTGCTCACGCCGCAGAACTCGGGTCTGATCCAGCAGCTGTTCCGCGGGTCCGAACGCGCCCGCGCGTTCGGTTTCTTCGGTGCGACCGTCTCAGTGTCATCGGCCGCCGGACCGCTTGTCGGCGGGTTCATCCTCGCCGCGGCCGGGGAGGACGACGGGTGGCGATACCTGTTCCTCGTCAACGTGCCGATCGGGCTCATCGCGATGCTGGCCGTGGCCCGCCTCGTTCCTCGCCGCCCTGCTCCAGTCGACCACTCCGCCAGCCGGATCGACGTCGTGGGAGCGCTCCTGCTCGGCGTGACGGTGCTCTGCCTGCTCTATCCCGTCGTGAGCGTGGAGGGCGGCGGCCGGTGGTCGCTACTGCTGCTGATCGGCGTCCCGGCCTTCAGCTGGGCCTTCGTCCGGTGGGAGCGGCACCTGCGCGCCGTGAACCGACCCCCGCTCCTCGACGTCGGTCTGTTGCGCAGCCTGCCCGGCTACACCAACGGTCTCCTCGTCGGGTCGACCTACTTCGCCGGATACACCGGCATCCTGCTTGTGCTGTCGGTCTACCTGCAGGACGGGCTCGGCCTAACCCCACTCGACGCCGGCTTCCTCCTCATGCCCCTTGCCGTGGGCTCGGCCATCTCATCGCCGCTTGCCGGTCGCATCGTCTCCCGGCTGGGTCGGCGGCTCACCGTCATCGCCCTGGCGGCGAACATGATCGGGGTATGCCTCATCGCGCTGCTCGTCGCGGGTCGCGACCCGTCCGGGCTGGCCTGGGCGGCGGTCCCGGTCATGTTCATCACCGGCCTCGCCGGCGGGGCCGTGGTGTCGCCGAACATTTCCATCACCCTCGCCGACGTGCCGCCGAGGATGGGTGGGGCCGCGGGCGCGGCCTTGCAGACCGGACAGCGGATCGGGTCGGCGATCGGTGCCGCGGTCCTGCTGACCATGTACGAAGCGACCCAGTCCGCCGGCCCGGGTATCGCGCTCCGGCTCACCCTGAGCACGGCCCTCGTCGTGCTCGCGGTGGCGCTGCTCATGGCCGTGCACGCGTTGCGCCAGGACGACGGCGTGCTCGACCGCGAGGTCCACTCCCCGTCCTAGAGCCCCGGGCGGGCGCGGAGTGGGCCGTCGCCCGCCCGGGGGGTCGTGGAGACCGGTGACCGGTCCGGTCAGGAGTCGACCGGCCGCAGAACGCCGTTATCTCGCGGCCGGTACATCCTTCTTTCCGGCCCAAGCCGGGAATGGGATGCACCTGGAAGTAGGAATGTCGATAGAGCTACGGCCGACGCCTACCTGCCGCACAGGGCCTTCGGTGAGAATCAGCGGCATGACGACCACTGAGCCCCTGTCCTCCTCCGCTGCCGTGGACACCGAGCGGGCCAGCCGGTACGGCAAGCAGCTGGCCTCTCACCTGGGCCGTCGCGTCGTCACCGAGTGGGACGAGATCACCGGAACCGGCTTCTTGAAGTTCGAGGGCGGCCGTTGCGACGTCCGCGCCACCCCCGAGCAGCTGCTGCTCCGGATCGAGCTCGAGCCGGCCATCGACCCCGACGTGGTCGCCACGCAGCTCGACCGCATCCAGGACGTCGTCGGCCGGCACCTGGTCCGGTTCGGCGCCCGCGACGAGCTGGTCGTCCGCTGGCTTCACCCGGACGGCACCGCCGGCGGAGAGTATGCGTACACCGACGACGCACCCGCGGATCACCAACGGCCGGGCTGACCCGCGGCCGGCCCGCTAGCGTGACGCGGTGGCCGCGGCTGGAACCGACCTGGCGACGCTGCAGCGCCGCTTCGCCGAGTTCGCCACGAGCTACGCGCAACTGCCGGTCTATAGCGCGGTATGCCGCGGCGTCGTCTCCGATTCCCACTGCGCGGCCCTCCTGCAGGAGGCGGCGCCAGGCCAGGACCGCCCCGTCCTGTGGCTGGCGGCCGTCCACGATCTCGTGCTGCGCAGACCCGATGTTCCGGCGGCGCGCTGGTACGCGAGCGTCGTGGGCCGCGACCACCTGCCCAGCGGCGATCCGTGGCCGGACGTCCGGCGAACCGTCCTCGCCCACGAGGACGAGCTGCGGACCGTCATCGCTAGCCGGACCACGCAGACCAACGAGGTGAACCGCTGCGTCTATCTCGTCCCCGCCCTCGCACTGGCCTGCGGCGACCGACCGGAGCAGCCCGTGCTCCTCGTCGAGATGGGCGCGAGCGCGGGCCTCCTCCTGGCCGTGGACCGGTACCGCGTGGAGCTGGTCGGGTCCGACGGCCGCCTGGTCCTCGGTGACCCGGCCTCGGAGGTCCGCTGTTCCGGCGACGACCGCTCGGACCGCCCCCTGGTCGGTCGTCGCGCTCCCCTGACGCTGCCGCGGCTGGTCGGCCAGGCCGGCGTCGACCGCCATCCCGTGGACCTCACCGACGTCGACGCCGTGCGGTGGCTGGAGGCGTGCCTCTGGCCCGACGTCCCGGGTCGCGTGGAGCGGTTCCGGTCCGCCGTGCGACTCCTCGCCGGGACGCCGAGTCCGGTGATCGAGGGCGACATGGTCGACGACCTGCCCCGCGTGCTGGTCGGTGCCCTCGACGCTGCGCCGGCGGAGGCCCATCTGGTCGTGTTCAGCTCGTGGGCGCTGACCTACGTCGATCGGGCGCGGCGGCCGGAGGTCGCCCAGACGCTGGCCGCAGTGGCCATGGATGGTCGGCCGGTGACCTGGCTGACCGCCGAACCGCCGCGCTGCGTTCCCGGAATCGACGCACCAACGGAACCCGAGGTGGACCGCGGGCAGACGACGGTGCTGGGGCTCCGCCGATGGCGCCACGGAGCCGAGCAGGCCTCCTCCGTGCTGGGCATCAGCCATCCGCACGGCCAGTGGGTCATCTTCCGCTAGCCCGTCAGGCCAGGGCGGCGCACACCTCGGGGAACACGGTGTCGGCGAAGTTCGGCGTCTGCATCTCGATGGTCACCGTCCCGTCCGGCTGGGCCACCTCAACGTACCGGCCGACGTACCCCGTCAGCCGCCCGGTGCCGGGCTCGGTGAAGTTGAGGTCGTTGCCGGCGATCACCGTCCGCGTCGTGCCGTCCGCGTCCAACCAGGTGGTCACCGTGCCGGCGAGCCGCGACGTGAGCGCCGCCCCGTTCGCCGGGTTGCGCAGGGTGTAGGTGAACGCGCTGACCCAGCGCTGCTCACGAGTGACGAACCCGGCGTCGTCGGTGTATGTCCGGGTCCACAGCCGCCCGTCGAGCACCCGCTCGATCGGGAATGCGCAGAACGGCTCGCCGGCGGGGATGACCCGGACGTCGTTGTGATAGTCGACGAACGTCGTGGATGGCGCCGCCGCATGTGCGTCTGCGACGGGGACCACGGCGGCAGAAAGGGCCGACACCAGAACGGCGGCGGCTCGGGCGAGTGCGGACATGGCGCTCCTCTCGGATAAACTATGCAGTACGCATACCTAGATATGCATCGTGCATAGTTCAGGACGTGTCGTCAAGAGGAGCTGCCCATGGGTTCGCCCGATCTCGCCGAGCTGCGCCACGGCGCCAACGTGCTGCGAGCGCTGGCGCGGAACCTTCCTCCCGACGAGGTCGCGGCCACTGCCCCGCTCGACCACCCCAGTGCCCGCGACGCCGTCACGCTCCTCGCGTGGCGAGGGGAGGCCTCGAGCGAGACCCTCCAGTTCGCACTGGGGCTCTCCCAGCCGGCGTGCGTTCGGCTCGTCGACCGGCTGGCCGATGCGGGCGTCGTCACGCGCCGTCGGCGAGCCGGCGACCGGAAGGTGTGGCTGAGGCTCACCGCCAAAGGGCGTCGGGCGGCCGGCTCGCTCCTCGACCGCGAGCGCGAACCGGTCGAGGCGGCGCTCCGGAACGCCCTCCCGGATCAGGCGGACCTGTCCCGCTTCGTCGCCGCCCTCGACCAGGTGGCCATGGCCGTGCTGGGCGACGCGACCGACCCGGCGCGGTTCTGCCGCGGGTGCGACGTGGCGGCGTGCCTCGGGTCGGAGCACGGCTGCCCGTCGGCCACCGTCTGCCGCCGGAACGCCGGCCAAGCAGGACCAGGCCCCACATGACCGAGGCCCGCGAGCGGACTCGCGGGGCCTCGGGCTGGTGGAGGACCCAGGAATCGCACCTGGCGAAGGCGCCTCAGGTGCGCATCCCCCGTGAAGTGCCGACGTTAGCGCGGGGTGCGCGGGACGACAAGCGGTTCCGACGAAGTGGTGCGGTTCACGGTCCGGTTCCTCGACAGGGTGCCCCGGCTGGTGTGGAATTCGGCCATGAAGGCCGACGACATCCGCCGGGTTTACCTGGACTACATGGCCGAGACCGGCCACGTGATCATCCCGCGCGCGCCGCTGATTCCCCACGACGACCCGACGACGCTGTTCACCGGCAGCGGGATGCAGCCACTGGTGCCGTACCTGCTGGGCGAGAACCACCCGGCGGGCACGCGGGTCGCCGACAGCCAGACCTGCCTGCGCGTGCAGGACATCGACGAGGTCGGTGACAACCGGCATACGACCTTCTTCGAGATGCTCGGCAACTGGAGCTTCGGCGACTACTTCAAGGAGCAACAACTGCCGCAGGTGTGGACGTTCCTGACCGACAGGGTCGGCCTTGACCCGGAGCGGATCTACGTCTCGTGCTTCATCGGTGACCCGGAGCACGACATCCCCAAGGACACCCAGTCGGCTGAGATCTGGACCCGGCTGTTCACGGAGGCGGGCGTCAGCGCCGACCAGGCCGACGTGGGCAGCGAGGAGCACGCCGCCGAGGTCGGCACCGGTGGAGCGCGAATCGCTTTCTACGGCAAGAAGAACTGGTGGTGCCGCGGGGGCGACGCGGAGGCGATGCCCGTGGGCGAGCCCGGAGGCCCGGACAGCGAGCTCTTCTATCTCTTCCCCGACGTCGAGCACGACCCGGCGTTTGGAGCCCACTGCCACCAGAACTGCGACTGCGGGCGGTTCCTCGAGATCGGCAACTCCGTCTTCATGGAGTACCAGCGGACCGAGACCGGCTTCGCGCCGCTCCCCCGCAAGAACGTCGACTACGGCGGTGGCCTGGCTCGCATCGCCGCCGCCTCCGTCGACACCTCTGACGTGTTCCGCATCAACCTGCTCTGGCCGATCATCGAGAAGCTGGAGGAGCTGTCCGGCAGGTCCTATGACGACGAGATCGTCGCGATGCGGGTCATCGCCGACCACCTGCGCGGCGCGACGTTCCTCGCCGTCGACGGGGTCCGTCCCGGCAACAAGTCGCAGGGCTACGTCATGCGCCGGCTCATCCGGCGGGCCGTGCGCTTCGCTTTCGACCTCGGGCTCGAGGAGAACTTCTTCCCGCGGATCATTCCCACCATCTCGGGGATCTACGAGGTGCACTACCCCGAGGTCGGCGAGCATGCCGCCTACGTCGTGGCGGTGATGGCCAAGGAGGAGAAGGCCTTCCGGCGCACGTTGCGCAAGGGCATCAAGCAGCTCAAGGGCTACGCCAAGGACGGGGTGACCGGTGCCGAGCTGTTCGTCCTCTACGACACGTTCGGCTTCCCGGTCGAGCTCAGCACCGAGGAGGCGCACCGCACGGGCATCTCGGTGAGCGATTCGTGGCGGGAGGAGTTCGACGCGCACATGGCCGAGCAGCGGGCGCGCTCGCAGCAGGCGACGCACCTCGGGGTCTGAGTCACCCCACGAAGTTCTCCGCTCCGCTCCGATACTTCGCGGGAACCCCGATTAGTTGTAGCCGGCCAGTCGCGCGGTGACGCCATCCACAGCGCGGCGGACGTCGAGCGGCATGCCGTGGAGGATGGCGGACGCTCGGGTCGACTGCCAGGGCACGCCGACGAACCGGATCGCCGGGTCGCCGGCTGCGGCTCCGCTCGGGTCGAGCACGGGCACGCCGTATGCGTCCGTCTCCACCTCCGGAAGCCACCGGTAGTCCCCGCCGAACCCGGTGCACCAGACGACCGTCGTGATGCCCTCCCGGTCGAGGTCGAGCGTTGGTCGCACCGGCGCGTCGACCGGGCCGCGTCCGTCGTCCGGCTCCGCACCCGGCGCGTCGATTCCGGCCGCCGCGATGTAGTCGTCGGCGATCCTCTCCAGGTCCGCCGAGACCTTGTCGCCGAAGGCGACGAAGTCGGCGACGTCTCCGACGAAGCCGAGCCGTGTCCCGTCGACCTCGGCCAGGCGGCCCAGCAGGTTGACTCCCATCCGGCCGAGCTTGGGGATGCCGAGGCCGCGGCCGTTGGAGGCGATGAGCGGCGTGGCCATTCGCATCGCCGCGGGGTCCGGCAGCGCGTCGGGCGGCGTTGCCCACCAGCCCGCCGCCACGTGCCAGTCGAGCAGCGGCCGGCCGCGGTAGCGCGCGCGGTACCGGCCGATCCGGCTCGTCGACCACCACACCTCGCGGCCGCTCAGCACGAGGTCCTCGGCGATCTGAGCGCCGGACTGGCCGCCACCGACGACGAGCACGGCTCCGTCCGGCAGCGCTGCGGGGCTTCGGTACTGGTCCGCCATCACGGCGCAGATGTGAGGGGCGAGGTTGGCGGCCATCGTGGGGAGGAGGGCGACGTTCTTGGGGCCACTCGCCACGACGAGCGTCCGGGTCTCCAGCTCCTCCTCCGGCGTCGTGAGCCGCAGGACGTCGCCGACCCGGCGAGCCGCGGTCACGGTGGTGCCGGTCCGGACCGGCAGGCGTTCGGCACGCTGCGCGAGGATGGCCACGGTCTCGTCCCGGGTCGAGTACTCCAGCGGGCCTACGTCCCCCAGCACGGCGTTCATCGATCCCGGCGTGTTGAGGCGGAAGCTGTCCCAGCGCTGGGTCGACCAGGTGTTGCCGATCACGCCCCGCTCGAGGACCACATGGTCCACCCCGGCCTCGGCCAGGGACCGGCTGGTGGTGATGCCGGCCGCGCCGGCGCCCACCACGGCGCAGTCGTAGCTCACCGTCCCAGCATCCTCCGCCCGGACGGCCGATGCGGGCATTCGTGCGGTCCGGCGGCGGAACGGTCAACAGGAACGATTGGATTCAGACGCCGTTTCCGGGCGGTTCCGGCTCGTGGTTCCTGTCGATCGGCACCGCTTTCTCGGGATGCGACCGCTGAGGTGTGGCGGGTGCCGGCCGGGGGCATACCTGCGAGCATGACCGACCAATCACAGGGCAACGCCGACGACCAGCAGGCCGGCTCCGAGCAGCCGGACCGACCGACTCGTGAGGGTGACGTGACCCAGACGGAGCACCCGACCGGTGAGGACCAAGCCGCGGAGAACGCCGAGACCGAGCTGCCGGGCTGACTCTGGACCGGGTGATCGCGCCGACCGCCACGTCGTGACACGCTGGGCGGATGCCGAAGACGACGAAGAGCGGCAAGGCCAAGAAGGCCGAGCTGCCGAGCACCCTCCAGCGTTCGGGACGCAAGGCGCAGCAGACCTTCGCGGAGACCTACGACTCGGCGATGGGTCAGTACGACGACGAGCGGCGGTCCTACCAGACCGCGTTCGCGTCGCTGAAGCACACCCACGAGAAGGTCGGCGACCACTGGGAGCCAAAGAAGGAGTACGGCCCGTCCGACGCGCGGGCCGAGGAGGACCGGCCTCAGGGCTCCTCCACGCCGACGGCCGGGGGCGTCGACGCCAACGCCTCGAAGCAGCACTTGTACGAGCTGGCGACCCGGCTCGCCGTGAAGGGCCGCTCGCGGATGACCAAGGCAGAGCTCGTCGAGGCTCTTCAGAAGGCCAACAACCGGGCGACGGCCAAGGCGCGGGCCTGAGGCCTGTCGGTCACACCGTCGCCGTGCTGCGCGGCCTCTGCTTGATGCCGAAGTAGGCGAACACCAGGGCGCCAGCCGCGACGACGACGAGCAGAGCGAGCCCGAACCCGTAGCCCGGGAACACCTTCTCGTACGTCGCGCCCATCACCAGCGGCGGGAAGTAGCCGCCCAGTCCCCCGGCCGCGCCGACGATGCCCGTGACAGCGCCGACGCGCTCCGGCGGGGCCTGTTGAGCCAGCCAGGTGAAGACGCCGCCCATGCCCAACCCGAGCGCGAAGGAGAGCGCCACGAAGGTGATCCCGGCGGGGAGCTCCAGCGGCGGCTGGAAGGCGACGATGGCGGCCATGATCGCCGTGCCCGCCAACGAGATCCCGACGACGTTCCGCGGCCCGATCCGGTCCGAAAGGATGCCGCCGAGCGGACGCGCGACGACCGCGGCGATGGCGAAGCCCGCCGTCCGGGTGCCGGCGGCGGTGAGGTCGAAGGCGTAGATGTCCTTGAGGTACGTGGGTAGGTAGGTCGTGAAGGCGACGAAGCCGCCGAACGTCACGGCGTAGAGGAACGCCATCTGCCAGGTCACTGGCAGCTTCATCGCCGCCCGGAGCTTCGGCACCACGGGGTCGGTGTTCGGCTTCCACACGGGGGAGTTGCGCATCCCGAACCAGCAGATCGCCGCCACAGCGACCAGTGCAACCGCGATGATGACGTGCGTCATCGTGTAGCCGAACCACGTCACGAACCGGGGCGTGAAGAACGACGAGAGGGCGGTGCCGCCCATTCCGGCGCCGAAGACGCCGGTCGCGAAACCGCGCCGGTCGGCCTGGTACCAGGCATTGACGAACGGCACACCCACGGCGAACGTCGTTCCCGCAATGCCGAGGAAGAAGCCGAAGATCAGCAGCAGCGCGTACGACTTGGCGTTCCCCGCAACGGCGACGAGCAGGACGAACGGAACGGCGATCAGGGTCAGCACCGGCATCATGAGGCGACCGCCGAAGCGGTCGGTCAGCGCGCCGGTGAGGATCCGGCCGAGCGACCCGACCAGCACCGGCGTCGCGACGAGCAACGACTTCTGCGTGCCGTCGAGGTGCAGCTCTTCCGTGTAGCGCACCGCGAGGGGGGCGATCATGTTCCAGGCCCAGAAGGTGATGGCGAAGGCCAGGGTCGCCAAGGCGAGGTTCCGGGTCTGGCCGCGCAGGTCGACGGCAGCGGATGCGGCGGGGCCGGGTGTGCTCATGGCGCGCTCCTCGGTGCCGGTCGCCGGTCAGCGACGGGGGTCACGATCACGGGTTCCCACCGGGCTCCACCCAGCGCGGTTCGGGCGGGCACCGGCAACACTGTCGCGGCTGCGGTAGACGATGTAAGGACGGAAGAGGTAGTGCAGCGGCGCGGTGAAGGCATGGACCAGGCGCGAGAAGGGCCACAGCGCGAACAGGGCCATTCCCATCAGGGTGTGCAGCTTGAACTGCAGCGGCGCCTCCGCCATCGCCTCGACGTCCGGCCGCAGCACGAAGTTCGAGCGGAACCACGGTGAGACGGTCTCGCGATAGTTGTGAGCCTCGGAGCCGGCGCCGACGCTGACCAGCGTCGTCCAGAGCCCGAGGACGATGGCGCCGACGAGCAGGACGTACATGAGCTTGTCGTTCCGGGTGGTCGCCATGAACACCGGGCCGGTGCGCCGCCGCCGGTAGACGAGGATGAGGATGCCGACGAGGGTGCAGACGCCGGCGATCCCTCCGAAGAGCAGGGCGTTGAAGTGGTAGAGCCCTTCGCTGATGCCCAGTGCCTCGGTCCACGACTCCGGAACCACGAGTCCGCCGATGTGACCGACGAGCACCAGCAGGATGCCGAAGTGGAACAGCGGGGAGCCGATGCGCAGCAGCCGCGACTCGTAGAGCTGTGACGAGCGCGTCGTCCAGCCGAACTTGTCGTAGCGGTACCGCCAGATGGTGCCGCCCACGAGGACGGCGATCGTGAGGTACGGAAGCACGCCCCACAGCACGACGTCCATCAGGCCCTCCCCACCAGCTCGACCGACGGACCCGCTGCGCCGGCCATGGCCTGGACCGCGGCGCGGTCGGCCGGCGACTCGCCGGGAAGCCCGGCGCAGACCGCGACGAGCGCCGCCGCATACGGACTGTCCTTCTCCTGTAAGCCGATTCGCATGAGCTCCAAGCTCGGCCGGTATGCCTGCAGCAGCTCCCGTCCGGCTTCCGGGTCTACTCGGGCCGCGAACTCGAGGACCATCGGCAGATAGTCGGGCAGCTCACCGTGCGTGTCGACGAGGAAGCCACCAGCGCGGTAGGCCGCCTTGAACCGGCCCAGCACCTCGCCCCGGCGCCGGGTGTCGCCGTCGGTCCAGTACGAGAGGTAGAGCGTCTGCTTGCGGCTGAGGTCGAAGACGTCGACGTAGGCGCGTTGCAGCTCCGCGAGCGGCGTGCGGGCCAGGTGGTCGACGAGACCGGACAGCGCCAGGGCGGCAGGCGTCGACGGCTGCTCGGCCAGGGCGGCCGCCAGCTGCGGAAGCCGCTCGACCAGCTCGGGCGTCGGGTAGTCGAGACACCACGCCGCGACGAGGTGGACGACACGGGCGTCCGCATCGCGCGATCGGCGCCTCACGCCTCACTCCGCTCTCCGGCGCGGTCGTCCGGACGGGCGGGGAACATGCCCGGCGGGGCGCCGTTCCCGTCCCAGTTCAGGAGGTTCACCCGCCCGCGCAGCTGCTCGGACGACGTCGGCGAGTCCGTGGTCTGACGCTGCTTCAACGCGTTGAACGTCTCCACCGCCACCGGCGCGGGACGGCCACTGGCCTCGCCGAACGGACCGGAGTCGTACATGCCGGGTCCTTCGTCGTAGTCGAGCGAGCAACCGAGCTCCTCCAGCTCGTGGGCCCGCTCGACGTGCGCCGTCGGGATGACGTAGCGCTCCGCGTACTTGGCGATGGCCATGAGCCGGTACATCGCGTACATCGACTCCTCGGTGAGGCCCACGGAGGCGGGGATCGACGCGTCGGTGTCGCGCCCGAGCGTCACGTCGCGCATGTATGCCCGCATGGCCGCCAGCTTGCGCAGCACCCCGGTGACGACATCGGTGCGTCCGGCGGTGAAGAGCTCGGCGAGGTACTCGACGGGGATGCGAAGAGCGTCGATGGCGCCGAACAAGGTTGCCTGGTCCTCCGCGTCATGGCCCTGGGAGGACAGCACGTCGACAACCGGCGACAGCGGCGGGACGTACCAGACCATCGGCATGGTGCGGTACTCGGGGTGGAGCGGCAGGGCCACGCGGTAGCGCTTAACCAGCGCGTACACCGGCGAGCGGCGGGCGGCGTCGAGCCAGTCCGCGGGGATGCCGTCGGCCCGCGCCTGGGCGACCACGGCCGGGTCCTCCGGGTCGAGGAGCAGGTCCAGCTGTGCCTCGTAGAGGTCGGCCGGGTCCGGCGTGGTCGCCGCCTCGGTGACGCGGTCGGCGTCGTAGAGGAACAGCCCGAGGTAGCGGAGCCGGCCGACGCAGGTCTCCGAGCACACCGTGGGCAGCCCGACCTCGACGCGGGGGTAGCAGAACGTGCACTTCTCGGCCTTGCCGGACTTGTGGTTGAAGTAGATCTTCTTGTACGGGCAGCCGGTGATGCACTGCCGCCAGCCGCGGCACCGGTCCTGGTCGACGAGGACGATCCCGTCCTCCGCGCGCTTGTAGATCGCCCCGGACGGACACGAGGCCATGCACGACGGGTTGAGGCAGTGCTCGCAGATCCGGGGCAGGTAGAACATGAAGGTCTTCTCGAGCTCGAACCGGACCTTGTCCTCGGACTCGCGACGCACCTTCTCCACGAGCGGGTCGAGGTGACCGAGCTCGCTGGAACCGCCGAGGTCGTCGTCCCAGTTGGCCGACCAGGTGACCTTGGTGTCCTCACCGGTGATGAGCGACTTCGGCCGCGCAACGGGGAAGTCGTCGCCGAGCGGTGCTTCGACAAGGTTCTGGTAGTCGTAGGTCCACGGCTCGTAGTAGTCACTGAGCTCGGGCTGGACCGGGCTGGCGAAGATGCCGAACAGCTTGCTGACCCGGCCCCCGGCCTTGAGGGTGAGGTTGCCACGGCGGTTGAGCGTCCAGCCGCCACGCCACTGCTCCTGGTCCTCGTAGCGACGCGGATACCCTTGCCCCGGGCGGGTTTCCACGTTGTTGAACCACACATACTCGGTGCCCGCGCGGTTGGTCCACGCCTGCTTGCAGGTGACGGAGCAGGTGTGGCAGCCGATGCACTTGTCGAGGTTCATCACCATCGCCATCTGAGCCATGACGCGCATCAGTACGTCACCTCCTGCGAGCGCTTGCGGATCGTCGAGACCATGTCGCGCTGGTTCCCGGTCGGCCCGAGGTAGTTGAACGTGTAGGACAGCTGCGCGTACCCGCCGATGAGGTGCGTGGGCTTCACCAGCAGCCGGGTCACCGAGTTGTGGATGCCGCCCCGGCGCCCCGTCGCCTCCGACTTCGGGACGTCGATGGTGCGCTCCTGCACGTGGTAGACGTAGACGACTCCGCTCGGCATCCGGTGGGACACGATCGCCCGGGCGACGAGCACGCCGTTGGCGTTGACGCACTCGACCCAGTCATTGTCGTGGACGTCGATCGCGGCCGCGTCCTGAGGACTCATCCAGACGGTCGGTCCGCCCCGGGACAGCGACAGCATCAGCAGGTTGTCCTGGTACTCCGAGTGGATCGACCACTTGGAGTGTGGCGTGAGGTACCGGACCGTCACCTGTGCGCCGTCCGGACCCACCGTCGGCTCCCCGAAGAGCCGATGCATGTCCAGCGGCGGCCGGAAGATCGGCAGCCCCTCCCCCACGTCGAGCATCCAGTCGTGGTCGAGGTAGAAGTGCATGCGCCCGGTGAGGGTGTGGAACGGCTTCAGCCGTTCGATGTTGACGGTGAACGGTGCATACCGACGTCCGCCGGTCTCCGACCCCGACCACTCGGGTGAGGTGATGACGGGCACCGGCGCGACCTGGGTGTCGGCGAACGAGATCCGCTTCTCCTCGGATCCCTCGGCGAGATCGACCAGGCGCTTGCCGACGCGTTCCTCCAGCGTGCGGAACCCCTGAACGGCGAGATGACCGTTGGTCGTGCCCGAGAAGGTGAGGATCGCGTCGGCCAGCTTCGTGTCGGTGTCGATGGCCGGCCGCCCGTCGCCGGCTCCGCCGAGCATGACGCCGTTCTTCGCCGCCAGCCGTCCGACCTCCTCCTCGAGGCGGTAGGTGACGTTTTTCACCGTGAACCCCAGCGAGTCGGCCAGTGGTCCGACCGTCGCCAGCTTGTCGGCAATCGTCGTGTAGTCGCGCTCGACCACCGAGAAGGCCGGCATCGTCCTCCCCGGGGTCCCGGGTAGGCCGGACGCGCGCCAGTCGAGCACCCGTCCCCCCGGTTGCCCGGTCTCGCCCGGCGTGTCGTGCATCAGTGGCACGCTGACCAGGTCCTTGCGGACCCCCAGGTGCGTTCGGGCCATCGCCGAGAACCGTTGCGCCAGTAAGTGGAACAGGTCGAAGTCGCTCTTCGTCTCCCACGGGGGGTCGATCGCCGGAGTGAACGCGTGGACGAACGGGTGCATGTCCGTCGAGCTCAGGTCGTGCTTCTCGTACCACGTCGCCGCGGGCAGCACGACGTCGGACAGCAGGGTCGTCGACGTCATCCGGAAATCGGCGGACAGGAGGAGGTCGAGCTTGCCTTCCGGCGCCTCGTCGCGCCAGGCGACGTCGGACGGCCGTGGGGTCTCTGGGTTCTCGGTGCCCATGACGTTGGAGTGAGTACCGAGCAGGTGCTTGAGGAAGTACTCGTTGCCCTTGGCCGACGAGCCCATGAGGTTCGAGCGCCAGAGCACGAGGGTGCGGGGCCAGTTCTCGGGAGCATCGACGTCCTCGATCGCCGCCCGGAGCGTCCCGTCGTGCAGGGCGTTCGCCACGTATGCGGCGGCGCTGGGCGCGCGACCCGCGTCCACCGCCGCCTGCGCCTCCTCGGCGACCTGGAGCGGGTTCGTCGAGAACTGCGGGTAGAACGGCATCCAGCCGAGCCGTGCGGACTGGGCGATGGTGTCGGCGGTGTGCTTGCCGGCCAGGTGCCCCTTGGCCAGTGGCCAGGACAGCGAGTCGGCGCTGTAACCGTCGGTGCGCCACTGGTCGGTGTGCATGTACCAGTACGCGGTGCCGATCATGGTGCGCGGCGGGCGCGTCCAGTCCAGCGCGTTGGCCAGCGAGATCCAGCCGGTGATCGGCCGGCACTTCTCCTGTCCGACGTAGTGCGCCCACCCACCCCCGTTGCGGCCCTGGCAACCGGTGAGGATGAGCAGGGCCAGGACCGAGCGGTAGGTGGCGTCCCCGTGGAACCACTGACAGATGCCGGCGCCCATGATGATCATCGAACGCCCTTGCGACTCCTCCGCGTTCGCGGCGAACTCGCGGGCGACCCGGATGCACTGCTCGGCCGGGACGCGGGTGATCTCGGCCTGCCAGGCCGGGGTGTACGGCGTCGCGGCGTCGTCGTACCCACTCGGCCAGGCGCCGGGCAGACCAGAGCGGGGCACGCCGTACTGGGCCAGCACGAGGTCGAGCACGGTGGTGACGAGACGGTCGCCGACGCGGCGGGCCGGGACGCCGCGGTGCAGCACCGAGCCGCTGCCGTCCGGCTCGGTGAAGGCGGGCAGGAGCACCTCGACGGCCTCCGACCCGTCGCCGGCCACACTGAGCGCCGGTGTCATGCCTTCGAGGTCGAGGTTCCACCGGCCCTTGCCGGACTCGGCGTAGCGGAACCCCATCGAGCCGTTGGGGACCACGGTGCGGCCCGTGGACTCGTCGAGGACCACCGTCTTCCACGCGTCCTCCTGCGGCGCGCCGGTGCCGAGGTCGGCGGCGGTCAGGAACTTTCCCGGCAGGTAGGCGTCTCCGCCCCTCTCGGCCGGCTCGAGGCATACGAGGAAGGGCAGGTCGGTGTAGGTGCGGACGTAGGCGTCGAAGAACGGGGTCTGCCGCTTCACGAAGTGCTCGGCGAGGATCACGTGGCCCATCGCCATGGCCAGCGCCGCGTCGGTGCCGGCCTGCGCGGGCATCCACTCGTCGGCGAACTTCGTGTTGTCCGCGTAGTCCGGGCTGACGGTGACGACCTTGGTGCCGCGGTAGCGCACCTCGGCCATCCAGTGGGCGTCGGGGGTTCGCGTGACCGGGACGTTCGAGCCCCACATCATCAGGTACGTCGCATCCCACCAGTCGCCGGACTCGGGGACGTCGGTCTGGTCGCCGAAGACCTGGGGGCTGGCGACGGGCAGGTCGGCGTACCAGTCGTAGAACGAGGTCATCACCCCGCCGATGAGCTGGATGAACCGGGTGCCGACGCAGTGCGACACCATCGACATGGCCGGGATGGGCGAGAAGCCCGCACAGCGGTCGGGTCCGTACGCCTTGATGGTGTGGACATGGGCCGCCGCGGCGATCTCGATGGCTTCGGCCCAGCTGGCCCGGACCAGCCCACCCTTGCCGCGGGCTCGCTGGTAGCGGCGCCGCTTCTCGCGGTCGCCGGTGATCTCCGCCCAGGCGAGGACCGGGTCACCGAGCCGCTGGCGCGCCTCTCGGTACATCTCGAGCAGGACACCCCGCACGTACGGGTAGCGGACTCGGGTGGGGGAGTAGGTGTACCACGAGAACGCCGCGCCGCGAGGGCAGCCGCGGGGTTCGTACTCGGGACGGTCGG
>DATLQE010000150.1:0-7779 GCA_035535335.1 Lapillicoccus sp.
ACGAGCATGGCGGGGTTCACCCGCGTCATGACGACGGCCTGCGCGAAGAGGTCGGCCTTGCCGTCGAAGTAGTGATGTACCAGCGCGGGGTCCACGCCTGCGACGCGAGCCACCGACCGCATCGACGTTCCCTCGTACCCCTTGTCCGCGAACTCGCTCCGCGCCGCCTCGGTGATCCGGGCGCGGGTGTCCTCGCCGGCCGGACGAGGGCCGCGGCGAGCCGGGGGCGGCGTGGCGGTCACGGCTGTCCGACCACGGCGTAGTGGAGCCGGGCGAAGGCCAGGGCCGCCGCGAGGTCGAGCTCGCGGATCTCGCCCGCCAGCCGTCTGGTGCTCACCTCGACGATGATGGAACCGGCGAAGTCTTTGCCCGCCAACAGTTCGAGCAGCTCGCCACACGGCTGCGTCCCCCGACCCGGAACCAGGTGCTCGTCCCGCGGCGAGCCGCTGCCGTCGGCGAGGTGGACGTGCGTCAGCCGGTCGTCGAGGGCTCGGGCCATGGCCAGCGCGTCGGAGCCGGCCGTCGCGGTGTGGGACAGATCCAGCGTGACATGGTCGTACGGCTGGTCGACCGGGTCCCAGTGCGGCAGGTACGCGAGCATCTCGCGCTGTCGCGCCCGCCAGGGAAACATGTTCTCCACGGCAAGCTGAATGCCCGTCTCCTCCTCACGGATGGCCAGCCCGTCGACGAACGCCGACGCATACTCGCGCTGCCATCGAAACGGCGGATGTAGGACGACGGTGGGCGCGTCCAGGGCAAGCGCCATATCGATCGATCGGTCCACCTTCTCCCACGGGTCGGTCCCCCAGACCCGCTGCGTCAACAGGAGCGTGGGAGCGTGCACCGACAGGACCGGGATGCCGTGGAGGTCGCTCAGGGCCTGGAGCGCGCCCGGCTCCTGCGAGACCGGGTCGGTCCACACCATGACCTCGACACCGTCGTAGCCGAGGCGCCCGGCCATGGCGAACGTCGCCGCGCAGCTGTCGGGGTACATCGAGGCCGTCGAGAGCCCGATGCGCGTCGTCACGGGCGCCATTGTGCGACATCGACTCCCCGGCTGAGCGGCGCGGCAGTGTCCGCATACGCTGACACTGTGGCCGAGGTAGCACTGGACATGCCCCGCATCTGGGTCGAGTTCCCCGACCCGGACGACGCGGGACAGCGGTTCCGTTGCGACCTCACCTGGCTCACGTCGAGCTGGATGTGCATCTACGGCAACGGCTGCCAGGGGATCTACGCCGACCGACCCGATGACGGTTGCTGTACCCTCGGCGCCCACTTCACCGAGGACGCCGACTACGAGCGGGTCGCCGCCGTGGCGGCGGAGCTCGGACCGGACGAGTGGCAGTACAGAGACGTCGCATACCGAAAAGGGTTGTTGCGCAAGGAGAACTGGACGGAACCCGAGGACGGCGCCACCAAGACGAAAGTCGTCGACGGCGCGTGCATCTTCCTCAACCGTCGCGGCTTCCCGGGCGGCATGGGATGTGCGCTGCATCAGCACGCCGTTCTGCAGGGGCTGCCACCCACGTCGCTCAAACCGGACGTGTGCTGGCAGCTGCCGAACCGGCGCAGCTACCGCACCGTCGAGCTTGCCGACAAGTCCAGCTATCTCGAGGTGACCATCACCGAGTACGACCGGCGAGGCTGGGGGCCCGGCGGGCACGATCTCGACTGGTACTGCTCCGGCAACCCCGAGGCCCACGTCGGCCGCGAACCGGTCTACCGCTCCAACAAGGTGGAGCTCGTCGAGCTGATGGGCGCGGCCGCCTACGAGGAACTGGTCCTGCGTTGCGAGGCGCACCTGCGCGCCGTCACGGCCGCGCGGCGAATCGGCAACCGCAAGCTGCTGCCCCTGCTCGTCCACCCCGCGACCCTCGCCGCTCAGGACGTGCGGAGCGCCGAGCGTGCATCAGCCGCCAAGGTCGAGAAGCGCACGGCCGCAACGCGGTTCGGAAAGCAGGGAAAGAAGCGGGCTCACCGATGACCGGACCGGCGGCCATCCCGAGCCCCAACATCTGGGAGTCGCCGGACGTCTACGAGCTGGAGAACCGTGCCGTCGACCGCGACGGTGTCATCGAGGCGGCCATCCGCGACATCCACGACTGGGAGCGCCAGGACGTCCTTGACGTCGGATGCGGGACCGGGTTCCACCTGCCGCGCTTCGCCGCGACTGCCGCCAGCGTCGTCGGCGTGGAACCGCACCCGCCGCTGGTGGTCCGGGCTCGTCACCGGGTCGCCGGACTGCCGAACGTGCGGGTCGTGCAGGCGTCGGCGGCCGACACGACGCTGCCCGCGAACAGCGTCGACGTCGCGCACGCGAGGTGGGCGTACTTCTTCGGCCCAGGGTGTGAGCCGGGCCTCGAGGAGCTCGCCCGCGTCGTCCGCCCAGGTGGGACCGCCTTTGTCGTCGACAACGACGGGACGCGCTCGACGTTCGGGACGTGGTTCCGCCGGGGTCTGCCGCGGTACGACTGCGAGGCGGTGGAACGGTTCTGGACCCGGCGTGGCTGGTCCCGTCGGACCGTGGAGATCGCGTGGACCTTCGAATCGGCTGAGGACTTCGCGCGAGTACTGCGGATCGAGTTCCCGGCGCCGCTGGCCGACGACATCCTGGCCGCGGACCCCGACCGCACCAGCGTCGACTACGCGGTGAACCTCTGGTGGCGGCGGTATGCATGATGTCCTGGTGACCACCATCGTCTTCCTCCACGCGCACCCCGACGACGAATCGACGCAGACCTCGGGCTCGATGGCACGAGCGAGCGCCGGCGGGGACCGGGTCGTCGTCGTGTATGCCACCAACGGTGACCACGGTGAGGCTCCCGACGACCTCGGCGTTGACGAGACGGTCGCCGACCGCCGGCGTACTGAGGCCGACGCGTCCGCGCAGGCGACCGGGACGCAGCGGGTGGCGTGGCTCGGTTACGCCGACTCGGGGATGGCCGGCTGGGAGCAGAATCATGCGCCCGATGCGCTGCACGCCGCCGACCTGGACGAGGTCGCGCGGCGGCTGGCCGCGATCCTCGACGAGGAGGACGCCGACGTCCTCGTCGGCTACGACTGGCACGGCAACTACGGACACCCCGACCACGTCAAGGTGCATCACATCGCCCACCGCGCGGCCGAGCTCGCCGCTCGCAGTCCACGACTGCTCGAATCCACCATGAATCGCGACCAGCTCCGCCGCAGCCGCCAGGCTCGACTTGACGCGGGCGAGGAGACCGACTTCGATCCCGACGCGCCGATGGACGACGGGAACCCGCTCGGCACCCCCGAGGCGGAGATCTCCTGGCAGGTGGACGTCAGCGCGTACCTCGCCCAACGGCGTCGTTCCGTGGAGGCGCACCGGAGCCAGAAGACCGACACGGCGTGGATCCTCGACATGCCGGAGGAGGTCTTCGCGCTGGGCTTCGCCCGGGAGTGGTACATCGAACCCGGCCGATCAGAACCGATGCGCGAGGGCTGGCCGTTCCGCCCGCCGGGCTGATCTCTGACCCGCGCGGCGGCCGACCGGGGGCTGTCGGCACCATCGCCTAACGTGCGGCCCATGGCATCCCGGGCGTCGGCACGAGCGAGCGGCTACCGCTGTGCCGAGTGCGGCTGGACCACGGTCAAGTGGGTGGGCCGCTGTGGCGAGTGCCAGGCCTGGGGCTCGGTCGCCGAGGTCCATGTGCCGACGATCCGCACGACCGCCGCCATGTCGGTGGCCCGGCCGGCCCTTCGGATCGGCCAGGTCGACGTCGAGCACGCCGCCGCGCGCAGCACGGGCGTCGGGGAGCTCGACCGGGTCCTCGGCGGCGGCGTCGTCCCGGGCGCCGTGGTCCTCGTTACCGGTGAACCGGGGATCGGCAAGTCCACGCTGCTCCTCGACGTCGCCGCTCGCGCTGCCCGCGCCGGCCGCTCCGTGCTCTACGTCAGCGGAGAGGAGTCGGCGGCCCAGGTCCGGATGCGGGCCGAACGCATCGAAGCGATGGCCGCCTCGTTGTTCCTCGCCGCAGAGACCGACCTGGCGACGGTGCTCGGTCAGATCGAGGCGGTGCAGCCGGAGCTGGTCGTCGTCGACTCCGTGCAGACGATCGCAAGCGGCCAGGTCGAGGGGTCGGCCGGCAACGTGAGCCAGGTCCGCGAAGTGGCCGCCACCCTGATCCAGGCGGCGAAGAGCCGCGGCATCGCGGTCCTGCTCGTCGGCCACGTCACCAAGGACGGCTCCATCGCGGGCCCACGGGTTCTCGAGCACCTCGTCGACGTCGTGGTCCAGTTCGAGGGCGACCGGCACTCACGGCTGCGGCTGGTCCGAGCGGTGAAGAACCGCTACGGCCCCACGGACGAGGTCGGCTGCTTCGACCTCTCCGACGTCGGGATCGTCGGGCTGGCCGACCCGAGTGGGCTCTTCCTCTCGCACCGGGAGACCAGCGTCGCCGGCACCTGCGTCACCGTCACCCTGGAGGGCCGCCGCCCGCTCGTCGCCGAGGTGCAGGCGCTCGTGGCGCCATCCACGCTTCCGGCTCCCCGCCGCGCGACGCATGGTCTGGACGCCTCGCGGGTGGCGATGGTCCTGGCTGTCCTCGACCGGAGGGTGCGCATCCGCGTCGGCAGTCGCGACGCATACGTCTCCACCGTCGGCGGGGTCCGTCTCGGCGAGCCGGCCGCCGATCTGGCGGTGGCGCTCAGCGTGGCGAGCTCGGAGATCGACGCGCCGGTGCCGCTGCACGCGGTCGCGTTCGGCGAGGTCGGCCTGGCCGGCGAACTGCGACCGGTGTCGGGTATGCCGCGCCGGCTGGCGGAGGCGGCCCGGCTGGGATTCCGGACCGCCTTCACCCCTCGGGGCGTCCTCGGTTCCGGGCCGATCCCGGACGGCATGCGGGTCATGGAGGTCGCCGACGTCCGGGAGGCGGTGATGGCCGCGCTGGACGTTCCGCGCGAGGGCACCTCGCGCCGTTAGACTCCCCGCGAGCCGACCGGCCGAAAGAAGCGCGACGGCCGACCCGTGAGTGGGAGGGGACAGGGGCGTGGCGACGACCGCCGAGCGCAGCGACGACGACCTGCTGCGGGCCACCCTCGCTGCCGTCGCGCCCGGCACCCCGTTGCGGGACGGCCTCGAACGCATCCTCCGGGGACGCACGGGCGCCCTGATCGTGCTCGGCAACGACCGGGTCGTGGAGTCGATCAGCAGTGGCGGGTTCCCGCTCGACGTCGAGTTCTCGGCGACGCGGCTGCGCGAGCTGTCCAAGATGGACGGCGCCATCGTCCTCGACCGCGACGGCGGGCACATCCTCCGCGCCAACACCCAGCTGGTGCCCGACCCCAGCATCGAGACGCAGGAGTCCGGCACCCGGCACCGCACCGCGGAGCGAGTGGCCATCCAGACCGGTTTCCCGGTCGTGTCGGTCAGTCAGTCGATGCAGATCATCGCGCTCTATGTCGGCGGCCGGCGGCACGTCGTCGAGGGCAGCGCCGCGATCCTCTCCAAGGCGAACCAGGCGCTGCAGACGCTGGAGCGCTACAAGGCGCGCCTCGACGAAGTCACGTCGACCTTGTCCGCCTTGGAGATCGAGGACCTCGTGACGGTCCGCGACGTGGCCAGCGTGCTGCAGCGGCTCGAGATGGTCCGCCGGATCAGCGAGGAGATCTCCGACTACGTCGTCGAGCTCGGCGACGACGGTCGGCTGCTCGGGCTGCAGCTGGAGGAGCTGGCCGGCGGTCTGGGCAACGACCGCGAGCTGGTCCTCCGCGACTATCTCGAGGGCGCCAGGTCGGGGCGCACCCTCGACGACGCCCTGAATGCCCTCATGGAGCTGACTGCCGCCGAGCTGCTCGACCTCGGGGCCGGAGCACGGGCGGTCGGGTTCTCGAGCGTCGGTGACGCGCTGGACAGCGCGGTGAGTCCTCGCGGATACCGGCTCCTGACCAAGGTGCCGCGGCTGCCTCCGGCCATCGTCGACCGACTGGTCGACCACTTCGAGTCGCTTCAGCGTCTACTCGCGGCCAACCTGGAAGACCTCATGAGCGTCGGCGGGGTCGGGGAGAGCCGGGCCCGAGCGGTCCGAGAGGGGCTTTCCCGGCTCGCCGAGTCGAGCATCCTCGAGCGCTACGTCTGAGGTGCACGCCCTCGCCCCTGCCCTTCCCGCCCTGCACGAGCGGGTCAACGGCTGGTATGCGTCGAACGCCCGCCCGCTGCCGTGGCGGCTGCCGGGCACCTCGCCGTGGGCGGTGCTCGTCTCCGAGGTGATGTCGCACCAGACCCCCGTCGCGCGCGTCGAGCCCGGGTGGCGCGACTGGCTGGCCCGGTGGCCGACACCAGCCGACCTCGCCGCCGCGGCGCCGGGCGAGGCAGTACGGGCGTGGGGCCGGCTCGGCTATCCACGGCGGGCGCTGCGGCTGCACGAGGCGGCGCGGGCGATCGTCGACCGGCACGGCGGAGCGGTGCCGGACACCGAGGAGGCCCTGCGCGCCCTTCCGGGGATCGGCGCCTACACCGCCGCAGCGGTGGCCTGCTTCGCGTTCCGGCGACCGACCGTGGTCGTCGACACCAACGTCCGTCGGGTGCTGGTGCGCACGCTGCTGGGTGAGGCACAGACGGCACCGGCGATGACCCGCACCGAGCGCAACCTCGCGGTCGAAGCGGCGCCGACCGCCCTGGACGACGCGGTCACCTGGAACGTCGCGGCGATGGAGCTCGGCGCGCTCGTCTGCACCGCGCGGTCTCCCCGCTGCGGCGCCTGCCCCGTGGCCGACCTCTGCGCCTGGAACCGGACCGGCCGACCCCCATACACCGGCCCGGTCCGGCGCGGACAGGCCTGGCACGGCACGGATCGGCAGGCCAGGGGTGCGCTGCTCGGGGTCCTGCGCGCGGCCGCCGGACCGGTCAGTGGCACTGATCTTGCCCAGTCCTGGGCCGCCGACCAGCAGCGGATGCGCTGCCTCGACTCGTTGGTCGCCGACGGCCTGGTCGAGCCGCTGTCCGGCAACCGCTACCGACTCCCGGCTTAAGGCTGCCGAGAGGCCAAGTTTCGTCGCTATCACGCCGTGTAAGCGACCAGAGTTGGCCTCTCGGCCGGACGGGGGGCGGCGCTAGACCACCAGACTCATCAGCATCACGAGGATGAAGCCCACGACGGAGATCACCGTCTCCATGACCGACCACGACTTGATGGTCTGACCGACGGTGAGGCCGAAGTACTGCTTGACCAGCCAGAACCCAGCGTCGTTGACGTGGCTGAAGAACAGGGACCCACAGCCGATCGCGAGCACCAGCAGCGCGAGGTGCGAGGTCGACAGCGTGCCGGCCAGTGCGCCGACGATGCCGGCCGCGGTCGTCGTCGCCACCGTGGCGGAACCGGTTGCGAGCCGGATGCCCACGGCGACCAGCCAGCCGAGCAGCAGCACCGAGATGTTCTTCCCGGTCGCCCAGTCGGCGATGACGTTGGCGACGCCGGCGTCGACGAGCACCTGCTTGAACCCGCCGCCGGCTGCGACGATGAGGAGGATGCCGGCGATGCCGGGCAGGCCCGAACCGAGCGACTCGTTGACCTGCTCCCGCCGCATACCGGCGCCCCGGCCGAGAGTGAAGTAGCCAAGCAGCACCGCGAGCAGCAGAGCGATCGTCGGGGCCCCGATGGTGTCGAAGAACGCGCGCGGCACGGTGTTGGCCGCCGTGGTGAGGTCGCCGACGCCCTTGAGGAGCATGAGGAGCACCGGCAGCACGATGGTGATGAGGGCGGCACCGAACGAGGGCCGCTTGGCGAGCCGCGGCGCGGCCGATCCGATGCCCTGGGT
>DATLQE010000151.1:0-4937 GCA_035535335.1 Lapillicoccus sp.
CTGGACGTAGAGGACCTCCGGCGGCGCCCAGGGCACCGAGACGCCGACGTCTCCGGGGTCGGCGCCGTCCGTCGTCGCCCAGTCGAGGGTGGCGGCAGGGTCGGCGCCACCGCGGCCGGCGATGCCGAAGTCGGTGAGGCCGGGCGCTCCGAAGCTGCTCACGAGGACGTTGGCCGGCTTGATGTCGCGATGGACGATCCCGGCCTGGTGGGCGGTTTCGACGGCGCTGGCCAGCTGGATCCCGGTGCGGAGGACCTCGTCGACGGTGAGCGGCTTGAGCCGGGCGCGCCGGGCGAGGTTGGGCGGCGGGTAGTACTTCATGACGAGGTACGGGCGGCCGTCGGCCGAGGTGCCGCCGCGGAAGATCTGGACGATGTAGGGGTGGTCACCGAGGGCCGCCATGGTGTCGGCCTCCTCGGCGAACTGACGGCGCAGCGCGTCGGTGAGGCCTTCGGAGCGCAGGACCTTGACGGCGACAGGCATCCGCGGCGACTGCTGCTCGTAGAGGTAGACGTCGGCGTACCCGCCGGACCCGAGTGGCTGGACGTAGACCAGCCCCGGCAGCTGTGGCGCGCCGGTGGTCTGCAGTCGACTCACTGCTGCGCCTCGCTCGGCACCTCGTAGGTGAAGCTGACCTCGTCGGCCATCGACACGACGCTGCCCGGCTCGAGGACCATCGGGTCTCCGGCACGAAGCCTCGTCGGTCTCCCCTCGGGCGGGGTCACCGTGGTGCCGTTGGTGGTGTCGAGGTCGCGGAGGATGACCTGCCAGCCCTCGACGACGACCTGGACGTGGTTGCGCGACAGGTCGCGCTGCGGGCTGGCGATCCGGACGACGTGGGGCTGCAGCTCGGGCGGCAGTCCGGGCGGCGCCTGGGGGGCGCGGCCCATGATGACGCCGCGGTCGAGGCCGACGACGTCGCCGGTGGAGAGGCGCAGGACCCCGAGGGCGGGCCGCGGCGTTTCGTACGCCTGCTGGGGCGGGACCTCGCGGCCGCAGATGCGGCAGGTCGGGCTGGTGGGCGGGTTGAGGTGCCCGCGGGTGCAGAGGACGGCGAGCACGGTCGGGCCGCTAGGCGCGCCGGTCTGGGCGGGGTTGGCGGCAAGGAGCGCGGCGCGGTCGACGGTCCGGTCGGGGTCGCCGGGATCGCGGTTCGGGGTCGGGTTCGGGCTAGGGCTCTCCTGGTCCCGGTTCCCCCCGCCGAGAGGCCAGCTTTGGTCGTTCTCAGCGCTGGATTCCGACCAAAGTTGGCCTTTCGACGGGTCGGAAGGCTGGCGCCAGGGTACGGCGGCGATGAGGTCGGAGTCGCCGGTGGGCGGCGGTTCGACCTCGGGTGCCCGACTTGGCGGCCGGAGCAGCTCGGGCTCGGGCTCTGGCTCGGGTTGGGACTCCGCAGCGGGTTGCGGCTCCGGCGCGGTTTCCGGCTCCGCGGCCGGCTCGGTTTCCGGCGTCAGCTCCCGCGAGGAGTCGGACATGTCCGAGTTGTTGTCGGCCTCGGCCGAGACATCGCGCAACGAGCCAGACATGTCTGAGTTCTTGCGAGCGGGGGATTCCGGTTCCGGCCGCGAGGTAGAAGTCGGCGACACCCGCAACGCCACGGTGTCGACGTCCTCGTCGGCGACGAGGTCAGTCCACACCCGCGCGTGGTGCGCCCGAACCTCGAGCGTCCCCCGCACCGACGTCAGCACGGCGTACCCGTCCGCGTGCGTCACCACGCGCGGCCGAGACGCGCCTGCCACCGCCACGAAAGCCGGCGTCCGACGCATACCCTCCGACGCCAGCACGTCGAGCACGTCGTCGAGATCTCCGCCTGACGCCGCCTCCGACGACGGCGCATACCGGGCGTCCGCAGGAGTGAGCGCCACCAGGACGTGGAGCAGGGGTCCGCGGAGGTGCGACCACCCGGCCGGCGGGCGCTGGACGTCGATCGTCGCGCCGGTCACGAGGTGACCTCCGACTGCCCGTTGCGTGGAGCGGTCTCCTCGTCGGCCTCGTCCTCGACCTCGCCCCCGGCGCCGTCGGAGGACCCGAGCACGACGACCACCGTGACGTTGTCCCGACCTCCGGCCTCGACCGCGGCGGCGACCAACCGGTCCGCGATGGCCTGGGCGTCGTCACCGTCGGTCAGGAGCCGCGCGATCGTCGAGTCGCGCAGCTCGTTGGTCAGCCCGTCCGTGCACAGGAGGAACCGCTCCCCCGCGTGCGGCGGAAACACCCAGGAGTCGACCGGCTCCAGCGGGTCGCGCCCGAGGCACCGCGTGACGATGTTGCGGGCGGGGTGGATCAGCGCCTCCTCCGGAGTGAGGAGCCCGAGCGACACCAGCTCGGCGACCTCGGAGTGGTCCTGACTGACCTGGGTCAGCCGCCCGTCGACGACGCGGTAGACCCGCGAGTCGCCGATGTTGACCACCGCCCAGTGCGGCGCACCGCCGACCGTGACGCGCGCCAGCGCAGCCAGGGTCGTGGCCATCCCGGTCTGCGCGGGGTTGCGGGCCGCGGACTCGAGGATGGCCCGGTTGCCTTCGAGCACCGCGGCGACGACGTCACGCGGGCGGAGGTCGTCGGACGCGCCGAGCCCGCGCAGCGTGTCGACGGCCAGCTCAGCGGCGACCTCGCCCGCCGCGTGACCGCCCATGCCGTCGGCCACGGCCACGAGGTGCGGCGTCACGAGGCCCGCGTCCTCGTTGTGGTCGCGGACCCGCCCGACGTCCGTGGCCACGGCAGCAAGGATGGTGCCAGTGGTTCCCATCGGTGCCCCTCCTCCAGGTCGCCGTGGCGTCGGACAGTATGCCGCGTGCCCACGGCGACGAGACAGGTCAGGCCCGACGGTCCGCCCACCAGGCGAGCAGCCGCTCCCGCGCCGCGTCCTGGCCGATCAGTCCCTCATCGAGCCGGACGCCCAGCAGGAACCGGTATGCCTCGCCGATCACCTTGCCCGGCGGGACGCCGAGGATCTCGCCGATCTCGTTGCCGTTCAGCTCCGGCCGGACCGCCGCGAGCTCCTCGGCCGCTTTGAGCTGCTCGATCCGCGCCTCGAGATCGTCATAGGTGCTGGCCAGCCGCTGGGCCTTGCGGGCGTTCCGGGTCGTCGAGTCCGACCGCGTGAGCAGGTGAAGCCGCGGCAGCAACGGCCCCGCGTCGGTCACGTACCGGCGCACCGCGGAGTCGGTCCACTCCCCCGTGCCGTACCCGTGGAACCGCAGGTGCAGCTCGACCAGCCGGGACACCGCCGAGATCGTCTCCTTGTCGTACCGCATCGCCCGGAGCCGCTTGGCCACCAGCTTCGCCCCGACCACTTCGTGATGATGGAACGAGACGCCGCCGCCCGGCTCGAACCGCCGCGTCGCCGGCTTGCCGACGTCGTGGAGCAGCGCCGCCAGCCGCAGGACCAGATCCGGCCCCTCCACCGTCTCCGGGGCGTCGACGCCCGGCACCGAGCGCGGTCCCTCCAGGGCGATCGCCTGCTCCAGCACGGTCAGAGAGTGCTGGTAGACGTCCTTGTGGTGGTGGTGCTCGTCGACCTCCAGCTGCAGCGCGGGCAGCTCCGGCAGGAAGACGTCGGCCAACCCGGTGTCGACGAGCAGGGTCAGTCCCTCGCGCGGCGAGTCCGACAGCACCAGCCGGCTGAACTCTTCCCGGATCCGTTCCGCCGAGACGATCGACAGGGTGCCGGCCGCCGCGGTCATCGCCGCGGACACGTCCGGCGCCACCGAGAACCCGAGCTGCGACGCGAACCGGGCGGCGCGAAGCATTCGGAGCGGGTCGTCCGCGAACGACACCTCCGGCGACGACGGGGTGCGGAGCAGCCGCGTGGCCAGGTCGGCGAGGCCGCCGTGCTCGTCCACGAACTCCAGGGACGGGAACCGCACCGCCATGGCGTTGACCGTGAAGTCGCGCCGCACCAGGTCCTCGGAGAGCGTCGTCCCGAACGTGACCTCCGGCCTGCGCGAGGTCCGGTCGTAGATGTCGGAGCGGTAGGTCGTCACCTCGATGAGGTGAGCGCCCTTGCGCAGCCCGATCGTCCCGAACGCCCGGCCGATCTCCCAGTGCGCGTCGGCCCAGCCCTGGATCACCTCGAGGGTCTGGTCGGGGGTCGCGTCGGTCGTGAAGTCGAGGTCCGGCGAGGTCCGGCCGAGGAACGCGTCACGGACCGGCCCGCCGACCAGGGCCAGCTCGTGCCCGGCCGACGCGAACCGCGCGCCCAGCTCCTGGCCGATCGGGATGACCGGCGCCAGCCGCGCGACGGCGGCTCGGAGCAGCTCGGGCCGCTCGCCCGGTTCCCTGGGTGACACGGGTGGCCAGCGTAGACGCCGGCGGGACCGGCCCTCTCCTCGCGCTGGTTACAGTGGTCCGGTGAGCGCGACGACCTCGAGTACCCCCGGGAGGTACAGCGGCGCCCTGCGCGGTCGCCGGCTTCCCGCGGTCGAGGAACGCTCCGCGGGCGGGGTGGTCATCGACGTTCACGAAGGGTGTGCCCGCACGGCGGTCATCGCCCGCCGCAACCGGGCGGGCCGCGTCGAGTGGTGCCTCCCCAAGGGGCACATCGAAGCGGGCGAGACGCTCACCCAGACCGCAGAACGCGAGGTCGCCGAGGAGACCGGGATCACCGGCCGGGTCCTCGCCGAGCTGGGCACCATCGACTACTGGTTCGCCACCGCCGACCGCCGGGTCCACAAGTTCGTGCACCACTACCTGCTCGAGGCGCTCGGCGGCGAGCTGACCATCGACAACGACCCCGACCGCGAGGCCATCGACGTCGCGTGGTTCCCGCTCCGCGAGGTGCACCACCAGCTCACCTTCCCCAACGAACGGCGGATCGCACAGGTCGCCTGGGAGCGGCTGGCAGGCACGGCGTGACCCCACGGCGGGGCGGTGTCCTCGCACTGCTCCTCCTCTTCGTCCTGCTCGGGCCTCCCGCTCCGGCGGCGTATGCGTCG
>DATLQE010000152.1:0-5231 GCA_035535335.1 Lapillicoccus sp.
CGGCGCCGACGTGGAAGGCGATCATGGACTACGCCCTCGCCGGCCAGCCCAACGTCGGCTTCCCCCCGCCGTCCGACAAGGTCGCCAACGGCGACAGGGTCGACTTCCAGTCCGTATCAGGTCAGAGAATCGACGATGCCAAGAGGTACCTCGAGCAGCTGGGCTTCATCGTGACGGTGGGACGGCGAGTCAGCTCGAACTACCGGGCGGGAGTCGTGGCCTACACGGACAAGTCCGGCACCGCGAATCGCGGCGAGACGATCACCCTCTTGATCTCCTCCGGACCGGCGCCCCAGTCGCAACCACAGCAGCCACCGCCGCCACCGCCGCCAGGCAACAACGGGAACGGCAACGGGAATGGCAATGGGAACGGCGGAGGCGGGGGCGGCGGGCCCGGTTAACCTCCGGCCAGCACCTTCCTGACGACGGCGGCCACCCGGCCGCCGTCGGCGCGTCCGGCCACGCGTGGCTGGACGGCCTTCATGACTACACCCATCTGCGGCATACCCGTGGCTCCGGTCTCCTTCACCGCATCGGCGACGAGCGCCTCGAGCTCGTCGTCGCCGAGCTGCGAGGGCAGGTAGGTCTCGACGACCACCAGCTCCGCCTCCTCCTTGGCAGCCAGCTCGGCGCGCCCCGCGCCCGTGTATGCCGCGGAGGCCTCTCGCCGCTTCTTGGCTTCCTTGGCGAGGACCTTCAGCACCTCGTCGTCGCTCAGCTCGCGGGCCTCGGCGCCGGCCACCTCTTCGTTGGTGACCGAGGTGAGCACCATCCGGAGCGTCCCGGCCCGCACCTGGTCACGGCTGCGGATCGCGTCGGTGAGGTCGGAGCGGAGGGCGTCCTTGAGGCGGCTCATGAGGGCGAGTGTGTCAGCCCGTGCGAGGATCGACGTATGCATCTCGCCCTCCGCGCCGCGTCGGTCGTCGGTGCCGCGGGGGCGATCGGGGTGGGGTACGCGTCGCTGGTGGAGCGCAACGCCTACGTGCTGCGTCGGTTCACGGTGCCGGTGCTCCCGCCGGGTCACCGGTCGCTCGATGTCCTGCACCTGAGCGACCTCCACCTCATGTCGGGGCAGCGCCGGAAGGCGGCTTGGGTCGCCGAGCTGGCCGACCTGAGACCGGACCTCGTGGTCAACACCGGAGACAACATCTCCCACCCCGACGCTATCCCGGCGGTGCTGGAGGCGTTCTCCGGGTTGGAGGGCGTTCCCGGCGTGTTCGTGCTCGGGTCCAACGACTACTTCGTCCCGAAGTTCAAGAACCCGGCGCTCTACCTGGTGCCGCCACGGCCGGTGACCACGACGAAGTCCCGCCGTCTCCCGACCGAGGACCTCGTCAAGGGGATGCTCGACCTCGGCTGGACCGACCTCACCAACACCCGTGCGACGGTCGACGTCGCCGGCTCCGCCGTCGAGTTCGTGGGGGTGGACGACCCGCACCTCAAGTACGACCGGTACGGGCTCGTGAGCGGGTCGTTCTCGCCGGAGGCAGCGCTGTCCGTCGGGGTCACCCACGCGCCGTACCAACGCGTTCTCGACGCCATGGCTCGGGACGGCGCGTCGCTGCTCATCGCCGGCCACACCCACGGCGGCCAGCTCTGCGTCCCCGGGTTCGGGGCCCTGGTAACCAACTGTGACCTCGACCGCGGCCGAGCCAAGGGGTTGTCGCGGTGGTGGCCGGGAGCGGGTCGCTCCCTCGGATCGCCGGCCCCGAACGACGCCGCATGGCTCGAGGTCTCCGCGGGTTTGGGCACCTCTCCCTTCGCGCCGGTCCGCTTCGCGTGCCGGCCCGAGGCCACGCTGCTGACCCTGGTCCCGTCGGCCTGAGCGCCGCGCCCGAACCGATTTCGGCCGGTCGGGTCGCCTCGGCTATCCTCACTCTTCGCTACCTCGCGCCGGTTCTGGGCCGGAGCGGGGGTGGGGCCACGGGGTGTGGCGCAGCTTGGTAGCGCGCTTCGTTCGGGACGAAGAGGCCGCAGGTTCAAATCCTGTCACCCCGACCAATGCGACCAACAGGCCCTGCGTTACTGCTTCGGGTCGGCGCCGTCCTTGTTGACGTTGAACGTGGGAGTGGCGCTGCAGGGTTTGTTGGTGAACTGCAACGAGGGCGAACCCATCGCTTCGCGTTCCACCAGGCCGTCCTTATAGAGGTTGTCTTTCACGCTCTTGGAGAAGTCCGGCGGATCTTCGGTCTCCTTGCCGTCCGTTCCGACGAACCGCACTTTGATGGTGTTCGTATCGACATTCTGGCTGGCCGCGAGATCCTTGTAGCTCTGGACGATCGCCTGCTTCTCCAGCTTCAGCGACGTTCGTGCGCACTCGATCTGCACATGTTGGTTCGTCTGCTTGGTGAGCGCCGAGCGCAGCACCGCTTGCTGCTGCACGTCCCACGACGCGAAGGCGAGCAGGCCCTTGCAGTCCTCAGCCTTGAACCGAGCATTGGAGAGCCCCGCCGCCAGCCTGCAGCCCGCGTTGCCGGCCGCGCGGACGGTCGCGAGGACGCCCTTGGCCAAGTCGGTCAGATCCGGATTGGTATCGACGATCACGGCGCTGTCCGCCAGGTTGGTGTCATAGACCCACTCGGTCACATCGAGATCGACGTACTTGACGTCCTTGCCGTCTTCGACCTCGTCATGCGTATTTACTCCCACGCTGTTGAAACAGCCGCTGCGCACCACCTGGCCGGACTGAATGGTGGCGCCGAAACCGTCGACGGTAAGCGTGCTGATCTGGTATTTCGTCAACGCCGAGGAACCGGAGACATCGTAAACCGCTTGGGTGCGGCAATCGACCGCCCTCGGAACGATATTGAGCAGCTTGGCGCTGATGTGGCTGTCCTCCGGGTTCGGCAGCTGACGCGGTAGCCCAATTCGGTCCCCGGCAATGAACCCCACGACGATGAGGGCCAGGGCAACCACAGCGGCGATCAGCGCCGTACGGCTCCGTGTTCTTCCGTCGTCACGCCGCGCCGCAGAAAAGATGTCAATCTCCTTCACCGACAAACGATCCTAGGGCCCGGCCCTGCGCCGGGCCTAGGCACCGACCACCGGGTCGGTGATGCTGTCGGCCTAAGCACCGTCGGACCGACCGACGCAACCTGCGAGGCGGGGCGCTGACCGCCTCAGCCCTCGAACCGCGCGAGCTGGGCGCCACTACCCCACGACGCGAAGGTCGGCCATCGCCGTTCTACGACGACCAGGACGAGCAGGAGGCCGGCCAATACCATTGCCGCGACGATCCCTGGCAGGAGGAGGGAGACGTAGAGGAGACCCAGGAGCGCCACGATGGCGAGCATCCGAGCCGCCCGCATCACCTTGGACATCGCCCACCGCAGGTAGACCATCGCGACGAGCATGAGGATGGTGCCGCCGTAGAGCAGGTTCAGGTGGGTGAAGGTCATCGTCGCACTCGGTTGGCTCACCATGTTCTCGAACCCGACGGCGATGGTGACGATCCCGCCGATGATGCCGAAGTGACCGTAGGCCAAGTGCCGTGACATCACGACATGCTCACGCACGCCTGACAGAGCCTGGGTGATGGCGGCGTTAGCGTGGTCGAAGTACGTCCACCAGAGCAGGCAGACGATCACAAAGCAGACCGCGACCGCCAACAGCTCGTCCGGCCGGATGGCGGTGGCCTGACGGGCCAGGGGAAGGCTGAGGTCGACGATCGACTCTCCCAGCGCTATGAGCACGAAGAGTCCGTACCGCTCCATGAGGTGGCTGTGGTCGTAGTGGATCAGCGCGTGCTGCCGGCCGAAGAACGCGACCATGCCCATATCCAAGAGCGCCGCGACGAACCAGACCATCTCGCGCGAGTTGTCCGGCAGCAGGGCTCCGACGACGACCAAGGGCCCCACGAGGACGACGCTGAGCCCCAACGAGCTGAACAGCTTTGTCCGGTACTGCGAGACGTACCGTCCCCAGATGAACGTCCGCGCCACCCAGTACGCCAGCGCGAACTGCATCCCGCCGCTGTCGTATGCAAGTGGTATGGCGATCGCCATGACCACGCCGCAGAGGCCGACGACGAACAGCGTGATGCGGTCCCAGGTCGAGTCCCGCCCCAGCCGGTTGCTCTGCAGCGAGGCCACGACCCAAGTCCGGTAGACCAACGCGAGGATGATGAACGCGCGGCCGAGTCCCCACCACTGATGATGCTCCCCCAGCAGCGTGGCGACCTGCGTCACGGCAAGGACGATCACCAGGTCGAAGAAGCCCTCGGCCCAGGTGACGCGTTTGCCCTCGACGTCCGCCACGTCAACAGCGTAGGAATCCCGACGCCGGTTCGTCACCTCTCAGCAGCGCGTCGTCGACGGTTCGGGCGCTACGTCCAGGGCGCGCGCCACCCGCCGACGTCCTCGGCCAGCTGGTCGGCGGCGGCCGGACCCCAGCTGCCCGGCTCGTACGGATCCGGTGCGGACGGAAGGTCGAGGAGCGGAGCGAGCACCCGCCAGGTCTCCTCGACGACGTCCTCACGGGTGAACAGCGTGGCGTCGCCGACGATCGCCGCGTGGAGGAGCTCCTCGTAGGGAGTGGGGACGCTCGGACCGCCGAGGTCGACGTCGAAGTCGACCGTGCGGACGGACTCGCTCGTCTGGCTCTGCGCCTGGATCACCACGCGCGCCCCGGCCGACGGGTCGACCCGCAGGACGATCTGGTTGGGCTCGTTGACGCCGTCGTCGTCGGTGAAGCCCAGCGGGGGCGGGTCCTGGAAGACCAGCCGGACCTCCGTCGTCGTCACCGGCAGCGACTTCCCGGCCCGGATGAGGAAGGGCACGCCCGACCAGCGCCAGTTGTCGACCCGGAGCCGCAGCGCCGCGTACGTCTCGGTCGTCGACCCGGCCGCGACGCCCGCGACCGACTGATACCCCTCGTACTGGCCGCGGACGTATGCGCTGGGATCGGCGGCGGGCATGGCCGCGAAGACGTCGCGCTTCCGGTCGGAGAGTGCGTCCAGACCGCCGCGGGCCGGCGGTTCCATGGCGACCATCGCCAGCACCTGCATGAGGTGGTTCTGGACGACGTCACGCAGCGCGCCGACCTTGTCGTAGAAGCCGCCCCGGTCGGAGACGTCGAAGTTTTCCGCCATCGTGATCTGGACCGACTCGACGTACTGCCGGTTCCAGATCGGCTCGAGGATGGTGTTGGCGAAGCGCAGCCGGAGGATCTGCTGCACCGAGAGCTTCCCGAGGAAGTGGTCGATCCGGTAGAGCTGCGACTCGCGGAGCATC
>DATLQE010000153.1:0-11439 GCA_035535335.1 Lapillicoccus sp.
CTCTTGACCGCCTTGTTGCGCTCGGTGCGCTTCTCGTTGGTCTTGATCCGCTTCAGCTGCTGCTTGATGTTCGCCACGTGGGAAAGTGCTTTCTTGGTCGGAGGATGCCGGGAGAGAGCGGCCGGCGCTGGGCGCCGAGACACAGTCGTGCGCGCACGACCGGGGCGCGCACGCAACTCGTCAATCTACCAGCGGGGCGGGGTGGCCCCCAAAACGTCAGCCGTCGTGACGAGCGGCGGTGATGCTGAGGATGGCGCGCTCGACGGCGAAGACCGGGTCGCGCCCGCCGCCCTTGACCTCGACGTCCGCGGCGGCCACGGCCTGGATGGCGCGGCCGAGGCCGTCGGCCGTCCAATGGCTCAGCTGCCGGCGGGCCTTGTCGACCTGCCACGGTGCCAGGCCCAGCTGCTTGGCCAGCTGCTGGGAGCTGCCGCGCCCGGCAGATCCCACCTTGACCAGCTGCCGCAGCGAGGAGGCGAGGACGGCGACGATCGGGACAGGGTCGACGCCGGACGCGATGGCGTGACGGAGCAGCCGCAGCGCCTCCCCCGTCTGTCCCGCGACGGCGGCGTCGGCCACTCGGAAGCCGGTCGCCTCCACCTTGCCACCGTGGTAGAGCTCGACGACCCGGTCGTCGACGACGCCCTCGGTGTCGGCGACCAGCTGCGCGACCGCGGACGCCAGCTCCCGCGTGTCGCGGCCGAGCGCCTCCACGAGGGCTCGCACGGCCTCGGGTGTCGCCTTGCGGCCGTCCCGGCGGAACTCGTTCACGACGAAGTCGGTCTTGTCGCGGTCGGTCTTGATGGCGGGGCACTCGACGACCCGCGCCTGGTGCTTGACCAGCGCGTCCACGGCCCGCTTGCCCCGCTGGGCACCGGAGTGCGTGACCACCAGGGTGACGTCGTCGGCGGGGACCTGAAGGTATGCGGTCAGATCGTCGACGAGCTCGTCGGTCGCCTCGTCGAGGCGCTCGACGACCACGGCCTTGTCGCCGCCGAAGAGCGAAGGGCTGGTATGCGTCGCCAGCTCACCGGGCTGGTAGCTCGCCGCCGCGACGCGGACGACCTCGAGGTCGGGCGCCGTGTCACGGAGCTCCCGAAGGGTGGCCGACACGGCCCGCTCGGCGAGGAGCTCCTCCGGTCCGCGGACCAGGACCGCGCTCCATGTCGCACTCACGACGTCACCCTGTCACGCCCGGACGACACGCCCTCACATTCCGGCCGAGAGGCCAAGTCTGGTCGTTCTCGGGCGCTGAGAAACGACCAAAGTTGGCCTCTCGGCGGAAGGCCGGTGTGCTTCGGGGCGCCAACCTCACTGGCGTCAGGTGGTCAGCTCGAGGCCCAGCTGGACCAGGCGCGCTCGCACCGCATCCACCGGCAGCTCCAGCTGCTCGACCACGTCAGCCATCTCGATGCCCGCCTCCACGGCGTCGCGAAGCGCGCCGTCCTGGGCTGCGGTCCAGGCGTACCCGACGGTGACGGCCGTCCGCGCGGACGGAGGAACCGGAGGTGGCCCGGCGACCGGCCGGTGGTCGACGCCGGGCTCGAGCGCCCCGCCACCCACGCCTGAACCGTCCGACGCCGCGCCGAGCCCGCGCAGCGCCGGGTCAGTGACCGGCACCGGTGGCGGTGCGAGCTCGTCGAGCCGCGCCAACGCGGCGAGCACCAGCTCGCGGTCCGTCGTGGGCCAGAACGGTGGCAGCGAGCGCTGGAGGAAACCCGCATACCGCGCGGTTACCATCCGCGAGTCGAGGATGGCCACGACCCCGCGGTCCTCCGCCCGGCGGACCAGGCGCCCGGAACCCTGGGCCAGTCGCAACGCCGCGTGCGTCGCCGACACCGCCATGAACCCGTTTCCGCCCATGCGGGCGATGGCCTCGGAGCGCGCCGACGCGAGCGGGTCGTCCGGGCGCGGGAACGGGATCCGGTCGATGACGACGAGCTGGCACGAGGAACCCGGCACGTCGACGCCCTGCCACAGCGTCAACGTGCCGAACAGACAGGTGGACGGCTCTTTCGCGAAGTCCCTCACGAGCGTCGAGATCTGGTCCTCGCCCTGGCAGAGGATCGCGATCCGGGTCCCGTCGGAGGAGAACCGGGCCCGCAGCTGCTCCGCCGCGCTCTGGGCCGCCCGCATCGACGAGAACAGTCCCAGCGTGCGGCCCCCGGCGGCCCGGACCAGGGCCTCGATCTCGTCCAAGGCCTTCGGCGACGTCCCGTCTCGCGTCGGCGCGGGCAGGTCTCGGGCGACGTAGACGATGGCCTGCCGCTGGTAGTCGAATGGACTGCCCACGTCGATCCCGCGCCAGGCCGGCGACCCCTCGCCGCGGAGGCCGATCGTCCCGGCCACGGCGTCGAGCGAACCACCCAGCTCCAGCGTCGCCGACGTCAGGACGCAGGTGCGGTCGGCGAAGACCCGGTCCCGGACGAGCATCGCCACGCTCATGGGTGCCACGTTGAGGACCGGTCCGCGGCGCGGGTCGCGCCGCAGCCACAACACGTCGAGGTCGCGGCGCTCGAGGATGCGCGCCGCGTTCTCGTACATCTCGTCGATCGCCGCTCGGGCCACCTGTCGAGTGCCGTCAGCCGGTTCGCCGGGGCCTGGTTTCAGTTCCGTCTGGACCGCCCTGGTCGTGTCCCGCACGCGCGTGAGGGCCAGGACCAAACCCCCCGAGAGGTCGTCGATCCGGCCCTCGGGGACCTCGTCGAGGACGCCCTCCAAGAGGTCGGCCGCGCCGACCACCTCGTCGGTGCCGTCGGCTAGCTTCGCCGCCTTGCGAGCGGCGGTGGAGACCATCCCGGCACTGACCTCGTCGGTGATCGTCGCGGTCACCCGGTCGACCAGCTCGTGCCCCTCGTCGATGACGAGCAGGTCGTGCTCCGGCAGCATCTGGCGGTTCTCGAACGCGTCGATGGCCATGAACGAGTGGTTCGTGACGACGACGTCGACGTCCTTGGCGGCCTCTCGGGACCGCTCGACGAAGCACTCCGCGATCACGGGACACTTCCCGCCCAGGCACTCGTGCGCGGACACCGACACCTGACGCCAGGCCCGGTCAGTCACCCCCGGGACCAGCTCGTCGCGGTCGCCGGACTGCGTGGTCGACGCCCACTCGCGCAGCCGCACCACCTCGGCGCCCATCCGCGACACGGACGCACTCACCTGGTCCACCGCCAGGAGCGCGTCGTCCTCGTCGGGAAAGCCGCCCTGCAGCTTGTGGGCGCAGAGGTAGTTGCGCCGGCCCTTCACCAACGCGTAGGTCGGCGTGCGCCCGACCAGCGGCGCCAGCGCCGACGCCACTCGAGGCATGTCGCGGTCGACGATCTGAGCCTGCAACGCCAACGTCGCCGTCGCCACGACCGCCGGCTTACCCCGCTCGATCGCGTGCCGCACGGCGGGGACGAGGTACGCCAGGGACTTGCCGGTGCCGGTGCCGGCCTGGACGAGCAGGTGCTCCCCGGTGTCGATGGCCTGGGCGACGGCGTGCGCCATCTCGACCTGCCCGGGCCGCTCCGTCCCGCCGACCCCGGCTACCGCTGCCTCGAGCAGCGCGTCGAGGTCAGCAGCCACCATCTCAGCGTAGGCCGCACGGGTGTCACCGCGGCGGCCGTCCACAGCGGCCGCCGGCTCTCGAGCGAGCCGTGGAGGCAGTTCGGCCCCGTTCAAGGCCAGACCGGTCCGCCCGCCACTCAGTGGAAGGTGTGCATCACGGCGTGCCCCTTGCCCCGGCCGATCATCCACTTGTTGAACGGCATCGTCACGACGAACGCGACAGCCAGCGAGAACGCCAAGGCCCCCCAGAAGAGCAACGACCCGAGGCCCGCATCCATCGCTCCGGGAACGGCGAGGACGACCGCGTTGTCGACCACCTCCATGACCGCGATCGACGCCGTGTCCGCGGCCAGCGCGATCTTGAGGGCGCTCCGCACGTCGAGCCCCGACCGCAGCACGCTCCGGAGCGTCAGCGCGTAACCGAACACGAAAGCCAGCGCGATTGAGAGCACCACGGTGGCAAGGTTCGACCACCCCAGCCACGTCCCGACGACCATCCCGAGCACCTCACCGATCGCACAGCCGGTAAGGCAGTGCAGCGTCGCCTGGGCCGCCATGGACCAGGTAGCGGCCGCGGGCGCGGACGTATGCGTCGTGTGGTCGTCATTCATCACCGATCATTATACCCCTAGGGGGTATCCGCACATCGCGCTCTGGTGTGACTGGCCACCCGCGAGCGGAGTCCGATGCTCGGCCGCGCGGCTACCGGACCAGTGGCGCGAGGGCATCGCCGACCCGCGTCACCACTCCCGGCTCGTGGCCGTCAGCGATGAGGTTGACGACAACGCCGTCGATGCCGGCGTCGAGGATCCGGCTCTTGATGCCGGCGGCCACCTCCTCGGGGCTACCGGCGAACATGCGGGACTCCATTCCCGCGCGCCGCTGCGGGTCGATGGCGGCGAGATCCACACCACGGCTCCGCAGGGCCGCCTCGGCCTTGGCCAGCGCGGCCTCGCGGTCGGGGCCGAGGACGACCGACGCGAGGAAGCTGGTGTCGATGTCGGCGCGACCCCGGCCGGCCTCGGTGCACCGGTCGTCGAGGGCCGAGAGCTTGCGGGGCAGCTCGGCGGGGTCGCAGATGATGTTGAGGTGGCTCGCATACCGCGCGGCGAGCTTGAACGTCTTTCGTTCCCCGCCCCCGCCGATGAGGATCGGAAGATCGTCGCGGATCCGCGGCTCGTTGAGCGCGGACTCCGTGTGGTACCAACGGCCGTCGACGGTCGGCCGCTCGCCGCGCAGCATCGGCGCGATGATCGACAGGGCCTCCTCCAGCCGATCGAACCGGTCTGTGAAGGTCCCGAACTCGAACCCGAGCTGCCGGTGCTCCAGCTCGAACCATCCGGCCCCGATGCCGAGCACCGCACGACCGCCGCTGACGACGTCGAGCGTCGTGACCGCCTTCGCCAGGTGGCTGGGGTTGCGGTACGTGTTCCCGGTCACGAGGGCCGACAACTGGACGCGCGATGTGGCGGTGGCCAGCGCCGAGAGAGCCGAGTAGGCCTCCAGCATGGGCTGGTTCGGCGACCCGATGCCGGGCAGCTGATAGAAGTGGTCCATCACGAACACCGCGTCGAACCCCGCGTCCTCGGCCTCGCGCGCCTGCGCGATGACCGTCGGGAAGAGATCCGAGACGGGCGTGCCGTAGGAGAAGTTCGGGATCTGGTAGCCGAGACGGATGCTCACGTCTGTCGACGCTATGCCTCGTTCCTGCGCCGCTCCCTACCGGGGGTCGGTCAGCCACCTAGACTCGCGCCGTGGTGCGACAGCTGCAGATCTGGTCCACGGTGCTCCTGGCCGTCGCGATCGGCCAGGCCGGTCTCGGTTCGGGCTTCGGGGCGTCGCTCATCGCGCGCGACAAGAGCGACGTCCTGGAAACGCTGCACTCCTTCAACGCCATCCTCGTCATCGTCGTCGCCGCGGTCTGCATCGTCATCGCGGCTGTCTACCGTCGCCGGGGCGGCCCGACGTGGACGCTGGTTTTCGCGGTGTGCCTCGAGATCGGGGCGATCCTCCAGACCGTGCTCGGCCAGGTTCGCGTCGTTGCCCTGCACCTGTTCGTCGGCGTACTCCTGCTCTGCGCCGTGACGACGTTCTGCTCGTATGCGTGGCGTCACCAGTCGAGCGAGGTCCGCGCCCCGCGTAGCGCGCTACCCTGAAACCCCACCCCATGAGACTCCGCCACGGCGGAAGGAGATGGGGAATGTCGCTGAAGGTCGGCCGTCAGGTCGGGTCCGGCTACCAGTTGGTGGGCTCGAGTCCCGAGGCGTACGAGGCGTACCTGGTCCCGCCGTTGTTCGAGCCGTGCGCCGAGCAGCTGCTCGCGGCCGTCGACGTCGGCCTCGGTGAAAGCGTCGTGGACGTGGCGTGCGGCACGGGGGTGGTCGGACGCCGGGCCGCCGAGCTGGTCGGGCCGGCGGGAGCTGTCGTCGGCGTGGACGTCAACCCGGCCATGGTCGCGGTGGCGGCACGGGTGGCGCCGGCGGTGGACTGGCGGGTCGGTGACGCGGGCGCCCTGCCGCTCGCTGACGCGAGCGTCGACGCGTGGTGTTGCCAGCAGGGACTCCAGTTCGTCCCCGACCGGCGGGCCGTGCTCGCGGAGGCGCGCCGAGTGCTCCGACCGGACGGCCGCGTGGCCATCGCCCTCTGGCGTGCGGCCGCCGACAACCCGGCGTTCGACGCCTTCGCCGACGCGCTGGCCGATGTCGTCGGTGACGACGCCGCCGTGAGCATGCGTGCTCCGTTCGCCTTGGGCGATCGCGAGGAGCTGCGCGACCTGCTCGTCGCGAGCGGGTTCGCCGAACCGACCCTCACGCTGCTGGCGTTCGCGGCGCGGTTTTCGTCGGCGCGGGAGCTGCTGCGTCAAGAGGTGGCGGCGTCCCCGCTGGCCGATGTCGTCACCGGGCTGCCCGCCGCGCAGCAGGACCGCTTGGCCGTCGAGCTCGGACGACGCCTGGACCACCTCACCGACGACCACGGCGTCGTAGCCCCGATGCAGACCTGGCTGGCGGTCGCTCACCGGTCGGAGGGCGACTCTGCCGGGTCGTAGGCGGACTGCGGCGTGCAGATGAGGTGTGCGACCATCGCCGTCCATCCCGTCTGGTGCGACGCCCCGAGCCCGATCCCGGTGTCGCCGTGGAAGTACTCCGAGAACGTCGGGTGCGTGGTCCAGATAGGGCCGTCGAGGAGGTCGCGCGGGTCACCGGGGCGACGTCCGTCGGAACCTGGTCTGAACAGGCCCACGAGACGGTCCTCGATCCGCTGCGCGACGTCGTGCAAACCCAGTCGCTCCCCCGACCCCGTCGGGAACTCGACGGTCGTGGCGGCGGCCGAACCGGCGGCATACGTGTGCAGCGCGTCGACGAGCAGCGCGTTGAGGGGAAACCACACCGGACCCCGCCAGTTGGAGTTGCCCCCGAACAGGCCGGAGTCGGACTCCCCCGGCGTGTAGTGCATCGACATGCTCATGCCGGCCACGTCGATGGTGACGCCGTCGCGGTGCGCGGCGGAGACCGAGCGGATCCCGTGCGGTGACAGGAACTCGCCCTCGTCCAGGAGCCGGCGGAGCAGCTCGGTCATCCGGGCCGGGTCGACCACGGCGAAGGTGAGGGCGTCGCTGTCAGCGGGGTGCGTCGTTGCCAGTGAGGCGACCTCGTCCGGTCGGTGCCGCTCGAGCCATCGCAGCGACTCGTCGAAGTCGGTCAGCTCCTCCCGGACCCACGCCGGACAGTTGGCCACCGCGAGCAGCGGGAGCAGCCCGACGAGCGAGCGCACCCGCATCGTCTCCGTCTCGCCGTGCGGACCGACGAGCACGTCGTAGAAGAACCCGTCCTCCTCGTTCCACAGCGAGACGCCCATCGACCCGAAAGACCGCATCGCCCGGGAGATCCCGAGGAACCGCTCGAGGAAGGTCGTCGCCAGGTCGTCGAAGGCGTGGTTGTCGCGGCCGAGCTCGAGGGCGATCCGCATCATCTGAAGACTCTGGAACGCGATCCACGCGGTGGCGTCGGACTGCTCCAGCCGCCAACCCCTCGGGACCTGCTTGGAGCGGTCGAACACCCCGATGTTGTCCATCCCGAGGAAGCCGCCCTCGAAGAGGTCGGAGCCTTCGGAGTCCTTGCGGTTGACCCACCAGGAGACGTTGAGCAACAGCTTGGTGAGGATGCGGATGAGGAAGTCGCGGTCCCAGGCGCCGTCGCGCAGGTAGACCTGCCAGGCCGCCCAGGCGTGGACCGGCGGGTTCACGTCGGAGAACGCCCACTCGTAGGCGGGCAGCTGGCCGTTGGGGTGCTGAGCCCATTCCCGGCAGAGCAGCACGAGCTGGGCCTTGGCGAACGCGGGGTCGACGTGGGCCAGCGCGACGGTGTGGAAGGCGAGGTCCCAGGTCGCGAACCACGGGTACTCCCACTCGTCCGGCATGGAGATGACGTCGGCCAGCGCGACGTTGCGCCAGGCCGTGTTGCGACCGTCCGGTTCGGGACGGAGGCGTTCCCCCGGTGGGGGCGGCGAGGCCGGGTCGCCGTCGAGCCACTCCTCGACGTCGTACCGGTACAGCTGCTTGGTCCAGAGCAGTCCCGCGAAGGCGCGGCGAGCGGTGAGGCGGTCCTCGTCGGGGACGCCGGCGGGGATCACGACGTCGTAGAAGGCGTCGGCCTCCGCCTGCCGGTCGGCCACGACCGCGTCTGCCGTGGCGAACGGCCGGTCGAGGATCGGCGCCGCGGTCAGCCGGAGTCGCACCGTCACCGACTGCCCGGGGGCGACGGCATCCCATCGGTAGTGGAACGCCGCCTTGGTCCCGGTGCCGTCCGTGGCGAGCGCCGAGCGATCGCCGTGGACGATCGCGCGGCCGACGGCGTCCTTGGGGCGCGGTGACCGGTTGGGGACGCCCCACAACGACTCGGCGTCGGACTCGTTGTCGCACAGCAGCGGCTCCGGGAGACCCGGCACGCCCTCCGCGGCGAGCACGTACCGCCCGAGCTGCCCGTGCTCGGCTTCCACGGACACATGGGTCTGCTCGTCGACCTCGGGCCGGTGGAGCAGCGTGATGCGGGGTTGCCGGTCGTCGCGACCCCAGGCCCAGGTGTTGCGGAACCACAGCTGGGGCACCAGGTGCAGCGGCGCCGGGTCGGGTCCGTGGTTCGTCGCCGTGATGCCGACGACGATGTCCGTCGGCGCCGCCTTGGCGTGCGTGACGACGACGTCGAAGAACCGGTCCTCCGCGAGGATCCCCGTGTCGCTGAGCTCGAACTCATTCTGAGTCCGCGACCGTTCGGCGTTCTCGGCGACCAGCTGGTCGTAGGGAAATGCCGCCTGCGGGTATCGGTAGAGGTACTGGCCGAACGAATGGGTCGGCGTGGCATCGAGGTGCCACCAGTACTCCTTGACATCCTCGCCGTGGTTGCCCTCCGGGTTGGTCAGCCCGAACAGCCGCTCTTTGAGCCGGTCGTCGTGCCCGTTCCACATCGCGACGGCGAGGTTGAGGAACCCGAACCGGTCGCAGAGCCCGGCGATCCCGTCCTCTCCCCAGCGGTATGCCCGTCGGTGCGCCTGGTCGAAGGGGAAGTCCGTCCACGCGTCACCGTCGGCCGAGTAGTCCTCGCGAACCGTCCCCCACTGGCGCCCGGCGACGTACGGACCCCAGAGCCGCCACGGGTCGGAGTCGTCGGGCGACTCGGCGAGCCGGGCATGCTCGGCGCTCGGCTCCGAAGGTCGGCGACTCGCGGGACCGAGCGTCACGGGCATACTCTGCCGCACCCGCCGCTGACCCGCAGCCGCCATGGAGGCGCCCTGGAGGCGCCACGGAGGCGTCTCAGCGGAGGAGCATCGCCGCGAGTGTCTCGCCGAGCCAGTCCGCGTACTCGTCCATCGTCCAGCCGCGGTCCGTCGTGAGCTGCGCGTAGACCTCCGGCGAGCCGACGCTCCACATCATGTCGGTGGCCCGCTCGACGTCGAGTCCCGCACGGAGGTCGCCGACAGCGGCGATGCTCTCGACCACACGCCGTAGGTCGGCGTACCGCTGTTCACCCGCTTGGTGCACGATCTCCTGCAGCTCCGGTTCACCCGCGCGGCCCGACGCGAGCACCGTGCCGAGCAGCAGCCCGGCGCGACGCAGGATGCCGATGGAGAGGGCGACGAACGCGGCGACAATCTCCACCCCGGAAGCGCGACCGAGCGCGGTTCGCATCTCGGGGCGGTCGATCAGGGCGATGGCCTCGTCATCTCCGACGACGGCCGTTCCGAGCACCTGACGCACCAGCTCCGCCTTGGTGCCGAACCCCTTGTAGACGGTCTCCACCGACACCCCCGCCGCCTGGGCGAACGCCGCCATCGTGGCGCCGGAGTAGCCGCGCTCGACGAGCACGTCCACTCCGGCCCGCAGCACGGCGCGGCGGTTGGCCGCCGCCTGCGCTGCGCGGCCTGAGTTGTCATATCTGCGTCGGATCCCGGCCGATGTATCAGACATTGCCTACAGTTGCTCTTCTTCCAATACAAGCATCATGTCACCAACAGTAGAGGAGCAGATCATGACCACCACTCTTTCGCTCGCCGAGGTCGCCGTGGCCTCGATGCAGGCCATCGCCGCCGTCGACCGGGCCGGCTGCCACGCATACAACCACCCGGAAGCCATCAACCGGGAGGCCGACACCGAGCCGCTCGCCGCCCGGCAGCCCGGGCCGGAGGGGTTCTACGCCACCGCGTTGTGGCTGCAGAACCTGGCGAGCGACGGGGCCTTCGACATCCACCATGTCGTCTCCGCCGGAGACCTCGTCGTCGTGCACGCGACCATGCGCGGCCACCAGAGCAACCCGCACACGCTCTACGCCCCGGACGGCACCCCCGCGCAGGTCATGCCCAACCACGGGCGGGCGTTCGCGGTGACGCAGACCCACTGGTTCCGGATGCGCGACGGCCTCGTCTTCGAGCACTGGGCCAACCGGGACGACCTCGGCATGGCGATGCAGCTCGGCTGGTTCGACCCGCCGGAGGCGTCGACGGCCGCCTAGGTATACGCGACCCGGACCAGGACCGCTCGGGGTCAGACGAGGTAGGCGTCGAGCTCGCGCAGCAACGGCGGGTGCACCTTCGCGTGCAGGAAGGTCCCGTCCTCGCGGTGCTCGGTGCTGAGCACCTCGGACTCCTGGTGGAGCCGGCTGACGAGGTCACCGCGGTCGTACGGAATGACCGCCTTGACCTCGAGGTCCGGCCGAGGGAGCTCGGCGGCGATGAGGTCGCGCAGCGCGTCGAGCCCTCGGCCGGTCCGGGCGGAGACGACGATCGAGTGCGGCTCGTGCCGCCGCAGCCGGTCGAGCACCTGGGGGTCGGCGGCGTCCGCCTTGTTGACGACCACGATCTCCTTGATGTCGTGGCCGCCGACGTCGGCCAGCACGCCCCGGACCGCGGAGATCTGTCCCTCCGGGTCGGGGTGGCTACCGTCGACGACGTGCAGCAGCAGGTCGGCGTCGGCCACCTCTTCGAGCGTGGACCGGAACGCCTCGACGAGCTGGGTCGGCAGGGACCGCACGAACCCGACCGTGTCGGCGAGCGTGTACGGCATGCCGTCCTCGGTCTCCGCGCGCCGGACGGTCGGATCGAGCGTCGCGAAGAGCGCGTTCTCGACGAGGACCCCGGCGCCGGTGAGCCGGTTGAGCAGCGACGACTTGCCGGCGTTGGTGTAGCCGACGATCGCCACGCTCGGAATGTGGTTGGCCCGGCGGCCGTGCCGCTTGGTGTCGCGCGTCGTTCTCATGTGGCCGATCTCGCGCTTCAGCTTGGCGATCCGGTGGTTGATCCGGCGCCGGTCGAGCTCGATCTTCGTCTCACCGGGACCGCGGGACCCCATGCCCTGCCCGCCGGCGGCCTGGCCACCGGCCTGCCGGGACATCGACTCAC
>DATLQE010000154.1:0-6519 GCA_035535335.1 Lapillicoccus sp.
GCAGCAGCAGGGTCACGAACACCGGCGCCCACCACTCGGGGTTCGGGGCCGGCTTCCGAGCGCGCTGCTGCGGGGTGTAGTGGCCAGACCGACTGTCGCGGCCCTTCGACTCGGGCACGGAAGAACTCCTCGGCTAGGGAATGACTCTCATCTAGCGTAGTTGCACCACACTGCAGCTCAGGCTCAGACGAGAGGGGAGGGTATGCCAGGGGACCGGCCTCGCCCGACGGCCTGGGGACTCGTCGTCCCCGTCGTCGCCGCGCTGGCGGGCGCCCTCTTCGCGACGAGCTACGCGACGGCCCACGGCACCGAGCTGCGCAGCGTCGGCCGTGACCTGCCGGGCCTGATCGCCGACCAGAACCGTGACGTCGCCGCCAAGGCCGAACAGGTCCGCCAGCTCGAGTCCGAGGTCGACCAGCTCTCGGCCCGCGCCGCACCGGGCGACGCCCGGGTGAAGGACCTGCGCGACCAGGCGGCCCTCCTCGAACCAGTCGTCGGCACGCAGGCCGTCCGCGGCCCCTTCATCACCGTCTCCCTCGACGACGCGCACCGCAGCGCCGCCAGCCTGCCCAAGCCCTACGGCCCCGACGACATCGTCGTCCATCAGCAGGACGTCCAGGGTGTCGTCAACGCGCTCTGGACCGGCGGCGCCGAGGCGATGATGATCCAGGACCAGCGGGTGATCTCGACCTCTGCCGTCCAGTGCGTCGGCAACACGTTGCTGCTCCAGGGTCGCGTCTACTCACCGCCCTACGTCATCAAGGCGATCGGCGACACCAGCGCGCTCCGGGCGGCCCTCGACCGAGACCCGCAGGTGCGGATCTACCGCGAATGGGTCGACGCCGTCGGGCTGGGCTACGACGTCACGACAAGCGATTCCGGTGAGTTCCCTGCCTACACCGGCACCATCGACCTCGACCGCGCCACGGGCGGCTGAGGCTCTCGCGTGAGGGTCGCCCGGACCGTTCTCGGTGTCGGAGGAGAGCTGGCCATCACCGCCGGCGTGCTGCTGCTCCTCTTCGTCGTCTGGGAGCTCGGCGTCGTCGGCGTCACCGCGAACCGAGCCCAGGCGGCCACGGTGGAGACGCTCGAGCGCCGGTTCGCACCGACCAGTCCGCCGTCCAGTCCGCCGTCCAGCCCGTCGACCAGCTTGCCAACCAGCCCGGCCGCCGCACCGGTCGCCTCAGCCGACGACCCCTTCGCCATCCTCCGCATCCCCCGCCTCGGTCCCGGCTGGGCCAAACCCGTCTACGAGGGCGTGGCACCGAACGTCCTCGCCGAAGGCATCGGCCACTACCCCGGGACCCAGCTGCCCGGGCAGGTCGGCAACCTCGGCCTCGCCGGCCACCGCGCCGGCCACGGGAACCCGCTCATCGACATCGACACCATCCGACCCGGTGACGCCATTGTCGCCGAGACCGCCGACGCCTACTGGTTCTACCGCGCGGTTCGCGGGAAGATCGTCCCGCCCAGTGACGTCCACGTCCTCGAGCCAGTGCCGGAGCAGCCCGCTGCCATCCCCACCGAGGCCTGGCTCACCCTGACGTCTTGCGAGCCGAAGTACGGGTCCACCAACCGGTTCATCGTCTTCGCGAAGCTCGACCGGTCCGTTCCGCGCGCCCAAGGCCTCCCGCCGGACCTGCTCACCGCAGGAGGCGGCTGATGTATGCCGCTCTGTTGCGGCTTCTCCCAGGCGGCCGTCTCGCCAAGACGCTCCAGGCCGTGTTGCTGGTGGCGGTGGTCGTCGGCGTGCTCTTCCTCTGGGTCTTCCCGGCCGTCGCGCCTCACCTACCCTTTGAGGACGTCACCATTTCTTCGGACGGAGCAGCGCCATAACATCAACGACCACGCGCATCCTCGTCGTCGACAACTACGACAGCTTCGTGTTCACGATCGTCGGCTACCTCCAGCAGCTCGGCGTCGACTGCGAGGTGGTCCGCAACGACGCCATCGCCGCGGCCGACGGCGCCGACTTCGACGGCGTCCTGGTCTCCCCCGGACCCGGCACACCCGAGGAGGCGGGGGTCAGCATGGCGATGATCGAGGCCTGCGGCGAGCGGGCCCAGCCGATGCTCGGCGTATGCCTCGGGCACCAGGCGCTCGGGGTGGTCATGGGCGCGACCGTTGGCCGGGCTCCCGAGCTGCTGCACGGCAAGACCTCACAGGTCCACCACGACGGCACCGGGGTCCTCGAGGGTCTACCGAGCCCGTTCACCGCGACCCGTTACCACTCGCTGACGATCGACCCCGCGACCCGGCCGGACACCTTGGTGGCCAACGGGCATACCGACACCGGCATCATCATGGCCGTTCGGCACACGACCCTGCCGCTGCACGGCGTCCAGTTCCACCCCGAGAGCGTGTTGACGGTCGGCGGTCACCGCCTCCTCGCGAACTGGCTGCAGCTGTGCGGTATGCGTGACGCGGTCGAGAGCTCGCACGGGCTCAGCCCGCTGGTCCACGGGCTGGTGACGCCGGTCACCTAGGGCTTGTCGTCGACGAGCTGGTCGTCGTCGAGGTCGTCGTCGTCGAGGTGGGCGGAGTGGTCGGCGGCACCGTCACCGTGACCGTCGTCGTCGAGGTCGGCGGCGGCGGACGCCGGGCCACCTTGATCGTCACCGTGCTGCCTACGTCGACGACGGTCCCGCCGGCGGGGTTCTGGTCGAGGACCGTGCCCTCGATGGCGTTCGCGTCGTCGACCTGCTGGATCTGCGCGTTGAGCCCGGCCTTTTGGAGCGTTTCCTGAGCGACGCCGAAGCTGGTGGCCTTCACGTCGGGGACGGGGACCTTGCCGGTCGCCACCTTCACGGTGATCGGCGTGGAGAAGGGTGTGACGGCCCCGACCGCCGGGTCGGTGCCGAGGACGTTGCCCTTGGCCTGCGCGTTGTCGTCGACCTGCTGGATCGTCCCGATCGAGAACCCGGCGCCCTGCAATGCGGTCGTCGCGGCCTCCTGGGTGAAGCCGACGACGTTCGGGATCGCCGCCGAGTCGGGACCCGTCGACACGTCGATGGTCACCGTCGACTGCACCGCCACCTGGGTGCCCGCCGCCGGGTCCTGCCCCAAGACCTGGCCCTTGGCGACCGTCGCGCTCGGCTTGTTCTGCACCTGACCCTTGAGCTGCACCCGGGACAGCGCCGTCTGCGCCGCCGCCTCATTGAGACCGGCGAGGTTCGGGACCGCCACCTGCTCCGGGGTCTGCCGCGCGAACAGGGCGATGCCCGCCCACGTCGCCGCCGCGAGGACGAGGACGACCGCAGCAGCGATCAACGCATACACCCAGCCCGGGCGTCGTCGCTCGTCCCGGTTGCCCTCGAGCTCCTCGGGGCTGTCGTCGAGCGGGATGAGGTCGGAGGAGCGGCGCGTTCCGAGCATCTGGGTCGCCTCGTCGCCCGCCATCGCACCGACCGCCGCCGCGGCACCGACGGTGGCTCCGGCCGCCGCGGCGCTGAGCGGCCGGCCCTCCCGGGCGGCCTTCAAGTCGTTTCGAAACTCGGTCGCGCTCTGGTACCGCCGCTCCCGCTCCTTCTCCAGCGCGTGCAGCGTGATGTTGTCGTAGGCCGTGGGAACGTCGTGGTTGAAGCTCGACGGCGGCTGCGGCCGCTCGCCGACGTGCTGGTAGGCGACGGAGACCGGAGAGTCCCCGACGAACGGCGGGCGCCCGGTCAGCAGCTCGAACAGCAGGCACCCGGTCGAGTAGAGGTCGGACCGCGCGTCGACCGGCAGGCCCTGGGCCTGCTCCGGCGAGAGGTACTGCGCGGTGCCGATGACCGCCTGGGTCTGGGTCATCGTGGCGGATGTGTCGGCGACGGCGCGCGCGATCCCGAAGTCCATCACCTTGATGTCACGCGATCGCGTGAGCATGACGTTGGCGGGCTTGATGTCGCGGTGGACGAACCCCATCCGGTGGCTGTAGGCCAGGGCCGCAAGGACGCCCTCCACGATCTGCGCCGCCTCGGACGGCGCGATGACGTTCTCGCGCTGCAGCTTCTCCCGCAGCGTCTCGCCGTCCACGTACTCCATGACGATGTACGGCTGCGGGACCGGGGCGCCACCGGCGTCCGTCGTGGTCTCCTCGCCGGAGTCGAAGATCGCGACGATGTTGGGGTCGTTGAGGCCCCCGGCCGCCTGCGCCTCGCGCCGGAAGCGGGTCAGGAAGTTCGCATCGCGCGCCAGGTCGGAGCGCAGCAGCTTGATCGCGACCGGACGGCCGAGGCGCGTGTCGTGGCCGAGATGGACCTCGGCCATTCCCCCTCGTCCGATGAGCTCGCCGACCTCGTACCGGCCACCGAGAAGCTGGGGTCCACTCACGCGCGGCCCCGCATCGGGTCAGTCTCCCGAGCCATCGCCGCCTTCTGAGGTCTTCGTGGGGCCTGCCGTCGCGCTGCCGTCCGAGACGGTCAGCGTAATCGGAGTTCCGACGTTCACCTTCCCGGTGGGCTTGATGTCGATGACCGTGCCCGCGTCCTCCTTGTCCGCCTTGGTCTCCTGCTTGATCTGGTTGTCCTTCCAGCCGGCGTTGACGAGGATCCCCTTGGCCTCCTGGAACGACTTGCCGACGTAGTCGCCCTTGTTGAGAACGACCTGCACCGGCGCCGAGGTCGTGCTCTGCGTCGTCGTGGTGGTGCTGGGCCGCGACGGGGTGACGGTCGTCGGCGGCGCCGACGTGGCGCTGGAGGTCGGCGCTGCGGTCTGTGTCACGGTGGTGACGTTCGCCGCCGGAGTGCCGCTGTTGCTCGCATAGGCCCAGGCGAAGAAGCCGATGGCGGCCAGCAGCACGAGGATCGGGATCCACCACAGGCCGATGCCGCGACGCCGCTTCTCCGGCTCCTGCCGCGGCGGGTACGGCTCATAAGGCCCAGGGTCGGCATACGCCGGGTCGTAGCCTGCCGGTTCGTACCCGGCGGCGGGATAGTCGGCGTAGGCGGCCCCGAGCACCTCGGTGCCGGCCGGCGCGTCCATGACCTGGGTGCCGTCCGGGTCGGTGTCTCCGGTGTGGACGACGCTGGTGGCCGGCGGAATCTGCGCGAGTCCAGTGACCGGCATACCGAGTGCGGCCGCTACCGCCGCCGCCGAGGTGGGCCGGTCGGACGGGTCCTTGGCCAGGCTCTGCTCGACGATCCGGCGCAGGTCAGAGGGCACCCAGTCCGGCAATGGGGGCGGCGGGTCGTTGACCTGGGCCAGGGCGGTCGCCACCGCGGTCCCCGCCTCGAACGGCTTGCGGCCGGTGAGCATCTCCTGAGTGATGATGCCGAGCGCGTAGAGGTCGCTCGAGCCGGTCGCTCCCTTGCCGAGGGCCTGCTCGGGGGACAGGTACTGCGGGGTTCCGAGCACCTCGCCGGTTCGGGTATGCGACGCGCCGTCCGCCGCCCGCGCGATGCCGAAGTCGGTGAGCTTCACCCGGCCGTCCGGAGTGACGAGGATGTTGGCCGGCTTGACGTCTCGGTGCACGACGCCCGCGGCGTGAGCGGCGGCAAGGGCGAGCGCCGCCTGTCCGATGATCCCGCGCACCTGGTCGGGCGGCATGGGGCCACGGGCGATCATCTGCGAGAGCGGCTCGCCGTCGACGAGCTCCATGACGAGGTAAGCGGTGCCGTCGTCCTCGCCGTAGTCGTAGACGGTGGCGATGTTCTGGTGTGACATCCCCGCGCTGTGGCGGGCCTCGTCACGGAACCGGTTGGCGAACGTCGGGTCGTCCGCGGCGGTTGCCCGCATGACCTTGACCGCGACGTCACGGCCGAGCACCGAGTCCGTGGCGCGCCAGACGTCACCCATGCCTCCGGTCGCGATGCGGTCGGTCAGGGAGTAGCGGCTGCCGAGGGTCGTCCCCGCTTCAGGATTCATCGGTTGGTGTTCCTTGGTGGTGATGTATTGGCTCAAAATGTGTTGGCGCGGTCCTCACTGGTTGAGAACCGCTTCCATGACTGCTTTGGCGATCGGGCCCGCCAGCCGTCCCCCGGCGGCCTCGCTCCCGGCGTTGCCACCGTCCTCGACGACGACGGCGACCGCAACCTTCGGGTCGTTCGCCGGAGCGAACGCCGTGAACCAAGCGTGCGGCGGCTTACCGTTGCCCTGCTCCGCGGTACCGGTCTTGCCGGCCACCTGCACGCCGTTGATCCGGGCCGGCGTGCCGGTGCCTTGGTCGACGACCGCCGTGAGCATCGACGTCAGCGTGCTGGCGGTCTGTGCGGACACCGCCGTCCCGAGGCGCTCGGGTGAGGTGCGGTCGATCGTCTGGAGGTCGGCGCTGAGCACCTGGTTGATCAGGTACGGCCGCATGACGACCCCGCTGTTGGCGATGCCGGCACTGACCATGGCCACCTGCATCGGCGTGACCCGGACGTCGAACTGCCCGATCGCCGACTGGGCGGTCTGCGCCTGGTTGATCCCCGTGGGGAACCGGCTCGGCTCGACGCGCGTGGGGATCCGCAGCGTCGTCCCGAACCCGAACTTGGCCGCCTGGTCGGACAAGCCCTGGGCACCGACCTGCATACCGAGGTAGCCGAACGCGGTGTTGCA
>DATLQE010000155.1:0-7338 GCA_035535335.1 Lapillicoccus sp.
CGGGTGCTCATCGCGCGTTCATTCGGCGTGACCCGCCTTCGGTTGAGTGCTGATCTGGTTGAGGTGTTCGGCCACCGGGGCGACGTCCGGCCCGGCCGGCAGCCGCAATGCCCGGGTGAATGCCTTCCGGCGAACCGCCTGTTGGAGGCACGCAGTGCTCGGGTGCAGCCATGCGCCACGCCCGGGCAGCCGGTGTCGCGGGTCCGGGACCAGTACGACGGCTCCGCCGAACTCGCCCTTTCCCGCATCGACCTGTGAGTCGACCTTAGCGACCACTCGCAGGAGGGCCGACCAGCTATCTCTGCGACGGCAGCCGACGCACGTGCGTACGGGCACCGAGGCAGGGAGTCCAGACCGGTCGGTCACGGGCAAGTCTACCCCGCGGGCCACCGAGAAGTTCAACACGCGTACGGGCGCTGGTATGCCATCCCGCTCACCACTGTTCAGGCCGAGGAGTCCTCGCTGGTCTGGGTGTCGGGGCGGATGTCGATCCGCCAGCCGGTCAGCTTCGCGGCGAGGCGCACGTTCTGGGCCTCCTTGCCGATGGCGAGGGACAGCTGGTAGTCGGGCACGATCACCCGCGCCGCCCGAGCCTGGGCGTCGACCACCTCGACGGACTGCACCCGGGCCGGCGACAGCGCTGCCGCCACGAAGGTCGCGGGGTCGGGCGAGTAGTCGACGATGTCGATCTTCTCCCCGTGGAGCTCGGTCATGACCGCGCGCACCCGGGCCCCCATCGGCCCGATGCAGGCACCCTTGGCGTTCACGCCCGGGACCTTGGCGTGGACGGCGATCTTGGTGCGGTGGCCGGCCTCCCGGGCCAGCGCCGCGATCTCGACCGTCCCGTCGGCGATCTCGGGCACCTCCAGGCGGAACAGGGTCCGGACCAGGTTCGGATGGGTCCGCGACAGGCCGATCTGCGGGCCGCGCGGCCCGCGCTTGACGCTGACGACGTAGCAGCGCAGCCGGTCGCCGTGGCGGTAGCGCTCGCCGGGCACCTGCTCGGCCAGCGGGAGGACGCCCTCGACGGATCCGAAGTCGACGAGCACGTGCCGCGGGTCCGAGCTCTGCTGGATGACCCCCGACACGACGTCGCCCTCGCGGCCCTTGAAGTCGCCGAGGATCTGCTCGTCCTCGAGGTCGCGCAGCCGCTGGACGATGACCTGTCGCGCGGTCGCCGCCGCGACCCGGCCGAACCCCTGGGGGGTGTCGTCGAACTCCGGCCCGGGTTCGGACGGCTCCGGCCGCTCTCCGTCGGTATCCGGCGGGCCTCCGTCGTCGGCATCCTCGCGGGCCCACACGACGACGTGGCCGCTCTTGCGGTCGAGCTCGACGCGGGCGTGGCGGTACGAGCCGTCCGTGCGGTGGTATGCGACCAGCAGCGCCTGCTCGATCGCCGGGATGAGCACGTCGAGGCTGATGTCCCGTTCACGTTCCAGCGCCCGGAGGGCGGCGACGTCGATGTCCATCAGAGTCCCTCGCCCGCCGGCTCGGCCGAGCCGTCCGGACGGCTGAACTCCACCTGGACTGTCCCGGAGCGGACCCTGGCCAGCGACACGCTCTGGCGGGAGGCGGACTGCTTGCGGGCCGCCGGCGTCTCCACGGTCACCTCGTCGGGCGTCACCGAGAGGATCCGCCCCGTCACCCCGGCCTGGTCCTCGACCGTGAGGGTGACCAGCCGGCCGACGTTGCGACGAAGTGCCGCATATCCGGTCAGCGGCCGACCGACGCCCGGCGAGCTGACCTCGAGGGTGTAGGGCCGCTCGCCCATGAGATCCAGCCGGTCCAGGCTGTCCCCGACGACCCGCGTGGCGTCGGCGACGTCGTCGAGGCTGAGCGGCGGCACAGCGCTCGAGGAGTCGGACGGGTCGAGCCGGCTGACGTCACGGTCGACGAGGACGCGGAGCACCCGGCGGGTCCCGGCGGTCGTCACGGTCGCCTCGACCGGCACGAGGGAGAGCGCGGTGAGAGGCGCGGCAAGCGCGGCAGCGATGTCGTCGCCCACGGTGGCACCTCCCTGTTCTCGACTCGCTGGTCATGCTAGCGAGGACGGCTCGGTGCGGTGTTCCGTCAGGGTTTGCGCGGAGTGCCCGTGTCATGATCGGCCCATGGGCGCGGAGGGGACCGGGTGCCGCCCGGCGCCCACGCGCCGCGTTCTCTTGCGCACTGCGGTCCTGGCCGCTGTGGCCGGTCCGCTGCTCGCGGCGTGCGACATCCGGTTGGAGGACGACGCCCCGCCGATTCCGCTGCTGCCGCGTAAGTCGGTGCCCGACGAGGCCGTGCTCGTCGACCTGGTCCAGCGGACGACCGCCCTCGCCCAAGCGGCCGGCCGGGTTCCGAAACCGACCCCGTCGGTGGCCGGCCTGTCCTCCCTCCACCAGACCCAAGCGGAGGTCCTCCGCGCGCGACTCACCTCCGCCGGCGTGCCGAACCATGTCATCGACGGGACCTCGACGACGTCCACGACGTCGCCTTCGGTCGCCGTCAGTGCGCCGCCCACCGCGACCGCCCGCGACGTCGCAGACGCCGAGAGCGCCCTCGTCACCGTGGTGCTGCCAGGACTCCCGGCGGTCACCGGCGCGAACCGGGCGGTCGTCGCCTCGGTGGTCGCCTCGTGTGGCGCCGCGGTCGAGCTGCTCGGGGCGACCATCTCGTGGCCTCCCGCCGACCCGCTGCCTTCGGAGGCCGCGGTTCCGCTGCTCGACGCGACGCGCTCTGCCGCGTACGCCTTCCAGGTGGTCGCCGCCCAGACCGGCGGCAACCAGCGCGCGGTCGCGGTGAGCACGCATACCGATCTCACGGCGCGGGCCTCCGAGCTGCTCGGGATGGCCGGTTCCTCAGCTCCACCGGATCCGCTGGGGTACGTGCTTCCGTTCCCCGTCACGGCTGCGGACGGGGCGGCCCGCTTGGCCAACCAGGTGCTGACGACGCTGGTGGCCGGTGGGCTGGGACCTCTGGCCTCGCTGCCGGACGACTCGACGGCCACGACGACCCTCGTCCGTCTGCTGGTGGGCGCCCAACGCCTTGCCCGCCGCTGGGGGGTCGCGCCGGTGCCGTTCCCCGGCCAGGCCTACCCGTGATTGAGCTGGTCCCTGAGGGCTTCCGGGCCCGCGTCGCGACGTACCCGCTCGACCCGGTGAACGCGACGTCCTGGTACGCCGTCACCGGCGAGGCGTGGCTGCGCCGGTTGCCCGGACTGCTCACCGAGCTGCTGGACGAGTGGTCGCTGTCGGTCGACGGCGACGTCCGGTGCGGCGTCGCGGCCGTCGCGGTCCCGGTGCGCTCGCCGGCGGGTCCGGCCGTGCTCAAGGTCACCTGGCCGCATCACGAGGCGCTGAGCGAGCACCTCGGCCTGCGCCAGTGGAACGGACGCGGAGCCGTGCGGCTGTTGCGGGCGGACCCGCGGAGGTTCGCCCTCCTGCTCGAACGCCTCGACGCCACCACGGATCTGCGGTCCCTACCGGTCGAGGAGGCGTGCGGTGTCATCGGTGACCTCCTCGCGCAGCTGCGGTCGCCCGCACTCCCCCAGGTGCCGACGCTCTCGGCGTATGCGGCACGGCAGCTCGCGAAGCCGCCACCTCCAGGCGTGCTGCCGCGACGGTTCGTCGAGCAGGCGCGCCGGCTCGCCGCGGACCTCACCACCGAGCCCGACGTCGACGCCTCCCTGCTGCACACCGATCTCCACTACGAGAACGTCCTGCGCGGGACGCGGCAACCGTGGCTGGCCATCGACCCGAAGCCCACCGCCGGAGACCGGGCCTTCGAGGTCGCCCCCGCGCTGTGGAACCGCACCGACGAGCTCGGTTCCGGCTCGTCGGTCCGCCGGAACCTGCGCCGCCGGCTGGAGATCGTCTGCGAGCACGCCGGGATCGACGAGGATCGGGCCAAGGCGTGGACCATCGTCCGCGAGTACGACAACGCCACCGATCCGGTCGAGGGACCCGGTCGGACCAGCCTGGCCGTTGCGGTCATCAAGGCGATGAACAACTGAGTCACCCGACGAAGTTCTCCGCTTCGCTCCGAAACCTCGCGGGGACCCCGACTGAGACTGGCAGGCTGGCGTCATGGCGAACCGTCTGGCCGCCGCGACCAGCCCCTACCTGCTCCAGCACCGCGACAACCCGGTCGACTGGTGGGAGTGGGAGCCGGCCGCGTTCGCCGAGGCGGCGCGACGAGACGTGCCGGTCTTCCTCTCGGTCGGGTACTCGGCGTGCCACTGGTGTCACGTCATGGCGCACCAGTCCTTCGAGGACGCCGACGTGGCCCGGATCCTCAACGACGGCTACGTCTCGGTGAAGGTCGACCGCGAGGAGCGCCCCGATGTCGACTCCGTCTACATGACCGCCACCCAAGCCCTCACCGGTCAGGGCGGCTGGCCGATGACCGTCCTCATGACGCCCGACCGAGAGCCGTTCTTCTGCGGCACCTACTTCCCGAAGGAGCAGCTGCTGCAGGTCCTCGACGCCGTCTCGGACGCCTGGCAGAACCGTCGCGACGAGGTGCTCACGAGCAGCACCCACATCGTGGGTGCCCTCCGGAGTGCGACGGCTCCCCCTCCACACACCCTGACGACGGGCCACCTCACCGCGGCCGCCGCGGCCCTGCGGCCTGAGTTCGACACGGAGAGAGGCGGATTCGGGCGCGCGCCAAAGTTCCCGCCCTCGCTCGTCCTGGAGTTCCTGCTCCGCCACCATGGCCGCACCGGCGATACCAGCGCGCTCGACATGGTCGCCGTGACCTGTGAGGCGATGGCCCGCGGCGGGCTGTACGACCAGCTGGCCGGTGGCTTCGCGAGGTACTCCGTCGACGTCGCCTGGGTCGTGCCCCACTTCGAGAAGATGTTGTACGACAACGCGCTGCTCACCCGCGTGTACGCGCACTGGTGGCGGGCGACCGGGTCACCTCTCGCCGAGCGGGTCGCTCGCGAGACCGCCGACTTCCTGCTCCGCGATCTCGGTATGCGAGAGGGCGGGTTCGCGAGCGCGCTCGACGCGGACACCGACGGGGTCGAGGGCCTGACGTACGCGTGGAGCCCGGCTCAGCTCACGGCCGTTCTCGGCGCCGAGGACGGGTTGCGCGCCGCGAAGCTGCTGCGGGTCACCGCGGAAGGCACCTTCGAACACGGCCTGTCCACGCTGCAGCTGCCGGCTGACCCGGACGACCCAGCCTGGTGGGCAGACGTCCGGGCGCGGCTGCTGATGGCTCGGGCCGGACGGCCCCAGCCCGGCCGCGACGACAAGGTCGTCACCGCGTGGAACGGGCTGGCGATCGCCGCCTTGGCCGACCTGGGGGCCCTGGCCGACGAGCCGCGGTACGTCGACGCCGCCGCCCGCGCCGCCGGCTTCCTCCTCGAGACGCACCGTGTGGAGGGCCGGCTGCGGAGGTCTTCTCGCGATGGCGTCGTGGGCCACGCGGTCGGCGTCGCCGAGGACTACGGCGACCTCGCCGAAGGGTTGCTCGCCCTGCACCAGGCCACGGGAGAATCGCGCTGGCTCGCGGCGGGCGCCGACCTGCTCGACACGGCATTGACACACTTCGCCGCCGAGGACGGAGGGTTCCACGACACCGCCGACGACGCCGAAGCGCTGTTCACGCGGCCGCGCGCGCTCGGCGACAACGTCGAGCCGTCGGGGACCACCTCGATGGCCGGAGCCCTCCTGACGTACGGCGCACTCACCGGCTCGACCCGGCACCTCGACGCCGCATCCCGTGCCCTCGACGCCGTCGGGGCGATCGCGGCCCAGAACCCTCGGTTCGTCGGCTGGGCGCTGGCGGTGGCCGAGGCCCGGGCGGCCGGCCCGCTGCAGGTGGCGGTCGTCGGATCCGGCGAGGACGCCGAGGCCCTGGCCGCGGCGGCCCGCTCCTCCACCTCTCCCGGACTGGTCCTCGTCGCCGGAGAGCCGGACGCGGCCGGCATACCCCTGTTGGCGGAGCGGCCGCTCGTGGCTGGGCGACCGGCCGCGTACGTGTGCCGTGGGTTCGTCTGTGATCGCCCGACGATCGACGCTGACGAGCTGCGACGGCAACTTCAGGCCGCGAACGTCTGAGCGCCAGGAGCGTTGCGCAAGAACGCTTCTCGGGCTCTCTCCCCGCCGACGAAGAGGGCGGTAGCCCACACGTCGGCCCACAGCAGGGTGTCGGCGACCACCGTCGTCGACCCCGCCCGCTCCACCATCCGTCCCGCCGCAGGGTCGAAGAGGTGCCCTCCGCGCGCCGCCGTCCCGGACGTCGCGACCGCGCCCTCGACGAGGGGAACCACGGCGACCATCCGCGACCGGTCGCGCGGATCCTCGACGCCCACCCGCCACGGCGCCGCATCGGCGCCCTCCGGCCGCAGGTGCGCATGGCGGCCTACGAGGACGTCGCCGCCGGCGTTGACCGACCAGGCCGTGAACGGCAGCCCGGTCAGCGACGCGGCCGCCCGGTCTACGGCCCAGCCCTTCACCAGGCCGGTCGGGTCGTAGCGCACCACGCCGTCGGCATCCGGGAGCCAGGCGGTGAACGCCCCGTCCGTCAGCTCCGAAGCGACCGCGCACAGCTGCTCCACCTCGGCGAGGACCGGCTCGTCCGACTCGGATGTCACCTCGCCGCGGCGTCGGCGGCTGATGGGTGAGTCGGCCCCGTACGTCGAGAAGAGCGCGTCGAGCCGCACCAGCTCGGCGTATGCGGCGGCCACCGCCTGCTCAGTTTCTGCGCCGCGTACGTCGGGCCCGCGAAGGTGGATGCTGACGGGCATACCCATCACCTGCTCCACCCAGGCCCGCCGGCTCACCCGCTGGCCTTGTCGATCGCGGACTGCAATGACTCGGTGTAGGCGTGCGAGGTGAGCGTGGCGCCGGACACCAGGTCGACGTCGGCGCTCTGGGTCCGGACGGCCTCGGCATTGAGGATCGGAACCGCTCGGTCGTTGATGAGGCGGTCGTGCCGGTCGCGGTTCGGCACCTGGAGGGCCTCGACCGACGTCATCCGCCCCTCGTCGACGGTGATCCGGACCTGGACCACTCCGAACCGGGTCACGATGGCGTCGCCGTCGAAGCGCCCGGAGCCCATGGTGGGCACGGTGTCGACCGGCTCTCGGGCGGCGACCGCGGCCTGGCTCGGAGCGAACCGGCTCGACGTCGACGTCTGATAGCTGAACAGCAGGACGAGGACGGTCAGCGTGACGAGCCCCCACAGGGCGAGGCGCCTCACCAGACGAACCTCTCCACGTGGACCCGCGACGGCTCGACCCCCGCGGCCACGGCAGCGGCCCGCGCGTGTTCCATCCACTGCGCATTGCCGCAGAGGTACATGTCGCGCTCCGCCACGTCCGGCACCAGCTGCACCAAGGCCTCGACG
>DATLQE010000156.1:0-6455 GCA_035535335.1 Lapillicoccus sp.
GCTGCGGTTCCCAGCGGAGGCGGCGGGTACCGCGGACGGCCAGCGGGCCGACGCCGGCGACGAGGATCACGGCGGCGCAGGCCATGAGCACCGGCTGTGCCCCGAACCGGTCGGTGAGGAACCCCGCCATGACCTGGCCCAGGGGCATCCCGACGAACGAGGTGAGGATGTCCCACGACGAGACGCGGGCCAGCAGGTCGTGGGGGACGTGGTTCTGGATGGCCGTCTCCCAGCAGACGCCGAAGAACATCAGCCCGGAATAGCCGACCACCGCGCCGAGGAGGACGCCGGTGAGGGTGCCCGGCCAGACGTAGGCCATCACCCAGACCGGCATGAGGCCCAGCGCGACGAACCCGGCCACCAGCGGACGGCGCGGTCGGGCCCGCATCGCGATGACGCTGCCGATGACCCCACCGAGCCCCTCGGCGGCGGAGATCAGGCCGACCGCCGACGGTCCCCCGAGCTCCCGCAGCGCGAGGACGTTGACCGTGACGAGGACGACGCCGTTGGCCACGTGGTAGGCGGCCGCCGCCACGACTCCCCAGAACAGCCAGTCCCGCGAGCGGAGGGCGGCGAACCCGCCGTGGAGTTCGGCGAGGAACCCGACCCGCTCGGCCCGGTCGGCCCGCGCCCGGATCAGGGCCACTGTCACGGCCGACGCGACGAAGCTCAGCGCGTTGACCGCGAACCCGAACGGGGCTCCCAAGGCGGCAATGAGCACGCCGGCGGCGGCTGGGCCGATGGTCAGCGACGCGGTCTGGACGCCGTTCAGGGTGGAGTTCGCCGCCTGGCGCTGGTCGGGAGCGACCAGCATCGGCTTGAGCGACGACATCGCCGGGTAGAAGAACGCGCCCGCCCCGCCGAACACCGCGACCAGCACGCAGAGGAGGGCCAGCGGGTGGTGGTCGCCCAGGTAGAGGACCGCGAGCGCCGCGGCCGCGGCGGCGCGCACCAGGTCGGCGGCGACCATGATCGTCTGCGGGCGGAGCCGGTCGGCCCAGACCCCGCCGACCAGCGTGCAGGCCAGCCGGGCCACGACCCCACAGGCCAGGACCAGCCCGAGGGCGGTGGCCGACCCGCCCGAGGCGATGACGGCGAACGACAGGGCAATCGGCTGGAACGCGTCACCAACCCACGACAAACCCTGTCCGCCGAGCAGCAGCCGGAAGTCCCGGGTTCCCCATCGCGGTGAGGAGACAGTCGCGTCCTCGACGGTTGAGGTACTCATGCCGTCGACATTAGTACATCGTCTAACTATTTGTCATCAGACTTTCAAGGGCTTTTTCTGTCCGACGGCGAATGGCATACTGGGAAGGTGAGCCCGACCTCCCGGACCGACGCCGTGGACGCCCACGTGGCCCGCTGGGTAACGCAGGTGCCGGACATGGATCCCGGCGTCGAGGGGGCGACGACGCGGATGCAGCACTTCGTGCGCGAGCTGCGCAAGGCCGACGCGCAGGCACACGCGGGCCTCGACTTCACCCTCGAGGACTCGAATACGCTGCACGCGCTGATGATCCAGCCTTACCCGGTCGAGGCCACGCCCGCGCAGCTCGCCGACGTCTGCCATGTGACCCGAGCGGCGATGACCAGCCGGTTGGACCGGCTCGTCGAGGGCGGCTACGTCACCCGCGAGGTGGACCCGATCGACCGCCGTCGGGTTCTCGTTCGCCCGACCCTGAAGGGTCGCGAGACGTGGCTGGACTACCTTCACGCCGGAATGGAGCGCGAGCGGGAGTTCCTGTCCGCGCTCAGCCCGCGGGAGCTCGACCAGCTGAACGTGTTGCTGCGCAAGGTGATGATCTCCCTCGAGCGGTGACTGGCGCCTTGACAGGGCCTGCACGGGCCCGGAGTCTCGGGCCATGGAGCGCGTCGTCGACCTCAACGCCGACGTCGGCGAGTCCTTCGGACGCTGGCGGCTGGGCGATGACGAGGCGCTGCTCGACCTCGTCACGTCAGCGAACGTGGCGTGCGGGTTCCACGCCGGTGACCCAGCGACCCTTGTCGCCACCTGCCGCGCCGCGGTTGCGCGAGGCGTCGCGATCGGCGCCCAGGTCGGATACCGCGACCTGGCCGGGTTCGGCCGCCGGTTCGTCGACGTCTCTGCCGACGACCTCTATGCCGACGTCCTCTACCAGCTGTCCGCCCTCGACGGGATCTCCCGGACCGTCGGTGGCGCTGTCACGTACGTCAAGCCGCACGGCGCGTTGTACAACGCCGTCGTCCACCACGAGCAGCAGGCAGCAGCCGTGGTCCGCGCGATCTCGGACTACTCCCCCGGGCTGCCGGTGCTGGGACTGCCGGGATCCGCGTTCCTCACTGCTGCCACCCAGGCGGGGCTGCGGGCCGTGCCCGAGGCGTTTGCGGACCGCGGCTACACCGCCTCGGGCACCCTGGTCGCGCGCACCGAACCCGACGCTCTGCTGGACCAGCCCGCTCAGGTCGCCGCCCGTGTGGTGAAGCTCGTGACCGAGGGGCGCGTCGCCGCCACCGACGGCACCGACGTGATGGTCCAGGCGGAGTCGGTATGCGTGCACGGCGACTCTCCTGGGGCGGTCGAGATGGCCCGCGCCGTGCGGGACGCCCTGGCCCAGGCAGACGTTCGGCTCGCGGCGTTCGCCCCGCCGACGGCGTGAGCCGGTGAAGCTGCTGCCGTGCGGGGACCGGGCGCTGCTCGCCGAGGTCGCCGACGCCCGGGAGCGCCGCCGCCTCGACGCGACGCTGCGCCGTCACCCGCTCCCCGGATCGGTCGAGCTCGTACCCGGCGCCCTAACCGTCCTCGTCGTCGCGGCTGCCCCGCAGGACCTTCCCGGCCTGGCCACCGCGCTGCGCGAGCTGGTCCTCGACCCTGACGAGGCGCCGGACGAGAGCGACGACCTGGTCGTCGAAGTGCGCTACGACGGCCCGGACCTTCAGGACGTCGCGACCTCTGTCGACATCTCCCCCGACGAGGTGGTCGAACGGCATACGAGCCAGGTGTGGACGGTCGAGTTCGCTGGATTCGCACCAGGATTCGGTTATCTGACCGGATCGGAGGGTGGGCTCGAGGTGCCACGACGCGACTCGCCGCGGACCCGGATTCCGGCCGGGTCGGTCGGGCTCGCCGGGCCGTACTCCGGCATCTACCCGCGGCCGTCCCCGGGCGGCTGGCAGCTCATCGGCCGCAGCGACGCCCGGTTGTGGGACGCCGACCGCGACCCGCCGGCGCTCCTCACGCCCGGCCGCCGGGTCCACTTCGTCGAGGTCGGAAGGTGACCGCGCTCGTCGTCGAGGCGGTCGGTCCGCTCGCTCTCGTCGAGGATCTCGGCCGCCCCGGACACGCGTCCATCGGCGTGACCGGCAGCGGAGCAGCCGACCGTCGGGCGCTGCGGCTGGCCAACCGGCTGCTCGGCAACCCCGAGGGAGCGCCGGCGCTGGAGGTGCTCCTCGGTGGCCTCGCGGTTCGGGCCGAAGGGACCGTACGGGTCTGCGTCACCGGCGCGCCGGCGCCGCTGCAGGTCGACGACCGGGCCGCGCCGCTCGACGCGCCGTTCGACCTGCCGGACGGCCGGCGCCTTCGCATGGGTATGCCGCGCACCGGCCTGCGCACGTATCTCGCCGTGCGCGGCGGACTCGCCGTGCCCCTCGTGCTGGGCAGCGCCAGCACGGACCCCACCATGGGAGTCGGCCCTGCCCCTCTCGCGCCGGGTCGGCGACTCGCGGTCAGGGCGTCCCACCGCGGCGGAGCCGCGCCGGTCGACGTCGACGTCGCGGCGCCGACGGCCCCACCGGTCACCGATGTCGTCGTGCGCGTCGTCGTCGGCCCTCGGGACGACTGGTTCGCTCCGGCCGCGGTGCCGACGCTGCTCTCTCGGCCGTGGACCGTGTCGGCCGACACCGACCGCGTCGGCGTCCGCCTCACCGGGCCACGCCTCGACCGGCTCGCGGTCAGCGGCCGCTCGGACAGCGCGCCACCGGAACTGCCCAGTGAGGCCGTCGTCCGCGGCGCCGTCCAAGTACCGCACTCGGGGCAGCCGCTGGTCTTCCTCGCGGACCACCCCACGACCGGTGGATACCCCGTCATCGCCGTCGTCGTGGACGACGACACCGACGTCCTGGCGCAACTCCGGCCCGGTGAACGGGTGCGGTTCCGACGCGTACCCCGAGGTTGGTGACCTGACCCCACCCGATCTGAGCACCCGCACTCATGCGCCCCGGCGACGCCCCCGAGAGGGTGGGACGCACGCGCCAGCCGGGTGCCGGACACCCGTGGCACCGACGACAGGGGAACCCGTGTACGACCCGGTGGAGGCCATCGGCCGCAGTCGAGACGATCTGATCCGAGGGGGCGGTGCCTTCCGCGAAGCGGCCGCCGCCCTGGGGCCGGTCACCGCGAAGGACGACAGCGGCGCCGTCACCGTGACGGTCGACGCGGAGGGGCGGATCTCCTCGATCCTGGTGTCGATGACCTGGCGCAACAGCTACACGGCCCACTCCCTCGCGGCCGGCGTCAGCGAGGCCGCGACGAAGGCCGGCGTCGCGCGCCTCGAGCAGTGGGGCTCGACCGTGGTCGAGGCCGACGAGCGGCCCAGCGGCCGGGTCGTGCCACCGACGCCGCTCGACGCCGACGGACTGGCCTCGCGACTCTCCGAGGCGGTGGAGCACGACCGGTCGGGGTCGGTCTACGCCTCCATGCAGGTCATGAGTGAGCTCCTGCACGAGCTGGTCGACAGCATCGAAGACGTCCGCAACGAGGTACGCGAACACCTCACGCGCGAGTACACCGGGCGCAGCGCCTCTGGCCACGTCACGGCCACCATCGCAGGGAACGGGACGCTCCTGGACCTGACCTTCGACCCGAACTGGCTGGACTCCGCCCACCCGGCCAACCTCGGCCGGGAGGCGACGCAGGCCATCCATGAGGCGTACCGGCGGGCCGGCGGCGACGACGTCGCGACCATCGTCGCGCGCAGTCCCCTCGGACGACTCCAGCGCCTGTCCGAGGACCCGGTGGCGCTGGCGCGGGCCATGGGCCTACGCAGCTGAGCCGCGCATCCCACGCACCCATCCGCAACGAGGAGCCGACATGACCTACGAAGTGCAGCTCGAGGCGCTCAAGACGGACGCCGACATGTGGGACCAGACGTCGAACACCCTGCTCAACGCCTCCACGAACGCGTGGGGGCTCAATCTCGGCGAGTACGAGCTCTCCTGGGCCGCCGAAGTGGTGGGCCTGACCGACACCTACTCCGCGATCCAGGCGAAGGTGGCCGGGCTGCTCACCGAAGGGTCGACCGAGACGTCGAACATCTCCAGCACGCTGAGCATGATCAAACGCAACTACGAGCAGAACGAGGACAACGCCGAGCAGCACTACAAGGGCGCCTGGGAGCCCATCGGCTGAGGCCGACCCGAATCGACACCACCCACCGCCTTCCGAGAACAGGGGAAACGACATGTCCGGCACCGCGTACGACATCCGTGAGCTCGTCAACCGGTTCAACCGGCTTGTGCAGGACCTTCAGGACGCCGTGAACGACGTCCTCGACTGGGTGCCCTGGGGCCTCGGCTGGCTGGCCGACCGGATCGTCGGCTTGTGGAACAGCTTGATCGGCAAGATCCAGGAGTTCTTCGACCCGCTGATCCAGATCCTCACCCACCTCGGCGAGCCCACCACGGTCTCGAGCAGCGCCGACCAGTGGAGCACGACGATCGGGTCGCCGGTCAGCGCGCGGGTCGGGCTCGCCGACATCGGCTCACTGTCGGTCGACGACAACTGGAAGGGGTCGTCGGCCGAGCAGTACAAGCAGAAGGTGCCGCTGCAGAAGACCGCGCTCCAGAACGTCAAGACCCAGTTCACCGACGGGATCAGCGGTGCGCTGAAGGACGTCTCGTCGGCGATCCAGCTGTTCTTCGGCATCATGATCGGCGCGATCGGGGCCTGGATCGTGGCGATCATCGCCGCCATCGCACAGACCGGCACGATCTTCCTCATCCCGACGGGCATCGTGACCGCGGTCGTCGCGGCCGGGGTGTTCGGCGCCGCCTTCTATGCCGCCTCTGAGAACCTCAAGTCGTCGTGCCGCACCGCCAAGACGCTCCTCGACCAGAAACTGGCGGAGAACACCGGCTATCCCGACGGGATGTGGCCGAAGGCGACGCTGTGACGTCACCGACCCGGGGGAACGAGCGGGCCGTGGTCTCCAGGGGGACGGCCCGGTCGGTCGCTGCCGGTGTACTCATCCTCGTCGACCTTGCCGTGATCGCGCTCTGGCGGTCGGTGCTCGGCACGTCTCCGGAGCTCCGAGGGCTGGTGGTCGCGAGCATCGTGACGCTCGCGGTCGGGATGGGTTGCCTGGTCGGCGTGATCGTGCTCGGGATCCAGCGGCGCCGCCGAGCATCGGCCACGGTCCCGCGGAGCCGGACCACCGGAACGTCGCTTCTCGGCGCGGTGTCGGTGCTGCAGCTCGTCGGCG
>DATLQE010000157.1:0-5295 GCA_035535335.1 Lapillicoccus sp.
GAAGGCGATGATCTTGTAGCGCTCGACGTTGTAGCCCAGAGCTCGAACCCGCGCCGGGTTGTCACGAATGGCCACCAGGACCCGCCCGAACGGGCTGTGTACGACCCGCCAGGCGACGAAGACGCCGAGGAGGACCAGCCCGAGCCCGACGTAATAGAAGTAGAACGCGTCGGTCTCGATGGCGTCGATGCCGAAGAAGTTCCTCGGTATGCCTTGCAGCCCGTTCTCGCCGCCGGTGAGGTCGCGCCACTGGTTGGCGACGAAGTAGATCATCTGCGCGAAGGCCAAGGTGACCATGGCGAAGTAGTTGCCGGTCCGGCGCACCGACAGATAGCCGATCGGCACGGCGATGACCATCGCGAAGACCATCCCGGCCAGGATCGCCGAGGGAAACGGCCATCCGGTGTTGATGGCGACCAGGCCGGTGACATACGCGGACGATCCCCAGAAGGCGGCGTGGCCGAACGACAACAGTCCCGTGAAGCCCAGCAGCAGGTCGACGGACATCGCGAAGAGTCCCCAGGCGGCGATGTCCATGGCGACCGGCGGATACACGAACCAGGGCAGGGCCAAGGCGATGACCCAGCCGAGGACGAACAAGACCCAGCGCAGCGGGCTGCGCCGAGAGAGGACCGGGCCCTCGGCGAGGTCGACGTCGACCCTGGCCGTCATCTGGTCGCTCACGCCACCCCCTCCCGTCCGAACAGCCCGGACGGCCGGACCAGCACGACGACGGCCATGAGCACGAAGATGACCACCTGGGCGAACGACGGCGCATACGCCTGCCCGTACGCCTCGACCAGGCCGACGAGGAATCCGCCGACCACCGCGCCGAGGATCGAGCCCAGGCCGCCGATGACGACGACCGCGAAGAGGATGATCACGAAGTTGCTGCCCATATCGGCGGTGATGGCGCGGAACGGCGCCGCGAGCACCCCGGCCAGCCCGGCCAACGCGATGCCGAACCCGAACACCGGCGTGACCCAGCGAGTGACGTTGATGCCCAACGCTCTCGTGCGCTCCGAGTTCTCCGTGGCGGCCCGGACGATCATTCCCACGCGGGTCTTGGTGAGCACCGCCCAGACCACGACGCATACCGCGAGCGAGAAGAGGCAGGCGAAGATCTGGTAGGCGGACAGGCTCAGCGAGCCGAGAGTCACGTTGCCGTCGAGCCCGGCCGGCAGCTGGTAGGGCAGTCCCGAGACGCCGTAGCGGCGCTTGACAAGGTCGACGAGCAGCAACGTCAGCCCGAAGGTGAGCAGGAAGTTGTAGAGCGGGTCGAGGCGCAGCAGCCACTGCACGAGCAACCGCTCCATGAGGACCCCGAAGACGAACATCACCAGCGGCACGATCAACAGCGCCGGCCAGAACCCCAGGTTGGTGGTGTCGAGCAGCACCGCCGCCCCGACGGCGCCCAACATGTAGCAGGCGCCGTGCGAGAAGTTGACGACGCCGAGCACGCCGAAGATGACGGCCAGGCCGAGGGCGGCGAGCGCGTAGAACCCGCCCGCCGCCAGGCCCTGGACCGTGTACTGGACGAAGGACCCCATCAGGAGAGCTTGCAGCTCCCGTCGGGTTGCGGGTAGGCCTCGGCCGCGGGGACCGTCTTGGTGATGCCCTCGTAGTCCCAGTCCTCCTTGACTTGCTCCTTGGTCTTCACCTTGGCCAGGTAGACGTCGTGGGTGACGTTGTGGTCGGCGGCGCGGACCTCGCCGTTGCGGAGGAAGAAGTCGTTGATCTTCTTGCCCTCCAACGACTTCACGATGGTGTCGGCGTCGTCGGAAGCAGCGGCCTGGACGGCCTCTAGGTAGTTCAGCGCGGCGGAGTAGTTGGCGGCGTGGGCGAACGACGGACGGGTGTTGGTCTTCTCCTTGAAGCGGTCCGCCCACTTCTTGTTCTGCTCGTCGAAGTTCCAGTACCACGGGTCGGTGAACTGGGTGCCGGCGAACTGGTCGACGCCGAGCGAGTGGATGTCGGTGATGAACATCAGGCCGACCGCCAGCTCGCTCTTGCCCTTGAGGGTGCTCTGGTTGAACTGCTTGACGAAGTTGATGAGGTCGCCGCCGGCGTGCATCGTGCCGACGACCTGTGGGTTGCCGTCGCCGGCCTTGGTGATGAAGGTGGCGAAGTTGTCACTGGGGAACGGAGTGGCGATGGACTGGCCGACGCTGCCGCCGGCCCCCTTGACCTCGGTGGTGAACGACTTGTTCATGTCCTGGCCGAAGGCGTAGTCGGGGTAGACGATGTTCCAGCTCTTGCCGCCCTCGCCGACGATCGTGCCCGCGGTGCCCTTGGCCAGCACCGCCGTGTCGTAGGCCCAGTGGAAGGTGTACTTGTTGCACTGAGCCCCGGTCAGCGCTGTCGTCCCCGCGCCGACGTTGATGTAGAGCTTCTTCTTCGCCTTGGCCTGGTTCGCGACGGCGAGGGCGGCGGCGGAGTTGGGGACGTCGAGGATGAGGTCGGCGTTATGCCGGTCGTACATCTCCTGGGCCTTGCTGTTGGCGACGTCGGCCTTGTTCTGGTGGTCGGCCTGGACGATCTCGATGGTCTTCGCCACGGCGGAGTCGCCGTACTTGGCCTTGTAGTCGTCGATGGCCATCTGGATGGCGACCGCCGAGTTGGGTCCGGAGAGGTCCTTGTAGACGCCGGACTGGTCGTTGAGCAGGCCGAGAACGATCTTGTCGTTGGTCAGCTTGCTCGACCCGCCCGACTGCGGGCCGCCGGACCCGCCACTGCAGGCGGCCAGCGCGAGACTGCCGATCGCGGCCACGGCGACGGCGCTGAAGAGACGGCGCCTCCTAGTTGACGTGCTCATGGTCTGTCCTTCTGTGGTTGGGGCGAATCACATACCGAGGTGCTCGAGCAGCTCGCCCTTGCGTTGGGCGAACTCCTCGTTGTCGAGCCGATCGACCACTCGTCCCTGGGCGAGCAGGACGTGGCGGTCGGCGACGGTCGACGCGAAGGTGACGTTCTGTTCGACGAGGAGCACGGCGACGCCCTGGCCGGTGATGTCCCGGACGATCTCGCCGATGCGCTGGACGATGACCGGCGCGAGACCCTCGCTCGGCTCGTCGAGGAGCAGCACCCGGGCGCCCATGCGCAGGACGCGGGCGATGGCCAGCATCTGCTGCTCCCCGCCGGAGAGCTTGGTGCCGGGAAAGTCCTTGCGCTCCCGCAGGACCGGGAACGACGCATACACGCGCTCGAGGGTCCATGCCGTCTCGTGCACGACGGGCGGCAGCAGCAGGTTCTCCTCGACCGAGAGGCTGGCGTAGATGCCGCGGTCGTCCGGCACCCAGCCGAGCCCGGCCCGGGCGCGCCCGTCGGACGGGCGGGAGGAGACGTCGGCGCCGTCGACGCTCACTCGTCCCTGGCACTGCCGGTGCAACCCCATGACCGACCGCAGGAGCGTCGTCTTGCCGGCGCCGTTCCGGCCGACCAGCGTCACGACCTCGCCGGGCCCGACGTCCAGGGAGACGTCGGTGAGCGCGCGTGCCTCGCCGTACCACGCGGAGACCGACTCGACCGACAGTGCCGCCTCAGCCATGTCCGTCCCCCGCGGACTGCCCGAGGTACGCCTCGATCACCCGGTCGTTCTGTCGCACCTGCTCGTAGGGGCCCTCGGCGAGGATGCTGCCGGACTGCAGCACCGTCACGATGTCGGCGAGCGACCCGACGACGTGCATGTTGTGGTCGACGAGGACGACGGTGCGGCCCTCGGAGACCTGCTTGATCAGGGCGATGGTGCGGTCGACGTCCTCGACGCCCATCCCGGCGGTGGGCTCGTCGAGGAGGAGGAGCTTCGGGTCGAGGGCCAGGGCGATGGCCAGTTCCAGCGCGCGCTTCTGCCCGTATGCGAGTGAGCCGGCGGGCAGTCCGGCCCGGTCAGCCAGTCCCACCCGGTCGAGCAGGGCCGTGGCCCGGTCCTCGAAGCGACCGAACCGCTTCGCGGACTGCCAGAACCGCATGCCGAGGCCGGTCGGGCTGGCCAGCGCCAGCTCCAGGTGCTCGCGGAGCGTCAGCGCGTCGAACAGGCTGGTGATCTGGAACGACCGGGCGATGCCGAGGTGGGCGATGTCCTCGGGCCGCTTGCCCGTGATGTCCTGACCGGCGTACTCGATGGAGCCGGACGTCGGACTGAGAAACCCGGTCAGCAGGTTGAAGAGGGTCGTCTTTCCGGCACCGTTGGGCCCGACCAGGGCGTGGACGGTCCCGTCCCGCACGACGAGGTCGACGTCCGAGACGGCGCGGAAGCCGCGGAACTCCTTGGTGAGAGAGCGAGTCTGAAGCAGGGTCTCCTGCGGCATCGACACCTCCTCGTGCTCGTCCGGTTGTCCGCGCCGCTCGGCGACGCTCAGCGTCGACCAACGCCCCCCGGCGTTCCGTCGAACCCTAGGAACGACGAGCGAGAGCAGATATGGCGGCCCGACCCACAAGGCGGCCCTCTCGATGGGGGGCGGGCACACCCGCATACTCGACTTGACCCTCACCCGACGTGAGGCCCGACGCTCGACGTCATGACCGGAGGAACGCTGGTGGACGCGGTGTGGACCGTGGGACAGGTGGCCGAGGAGCTCGGCGTCACGGTGCGGACGCTGCACCACTACGACGAGATCGGCCTGCTGCACCCGAGCGAACGCAGCGCGGCCGGATACCGGCTGTACACCAGGGCGGATCTCGAGCGGCTCCAGAACATCGTCGTGTACCGGCGGCTGGGGTTCCCGCTGGAGGAGATCGGTGAGCTGCTCGACGCGAGCGGCGCCGACCTCGAGAGCCACCTGCGCCGCCAGCGGGCGGCGGTCACGTCCCGGCTGGACGAGCTCGCCGGGCTCGTCGTGGCCATCGACCGAGCATTGGAGAAGGAGATGTCAGGGTTGAAGCTGACCAAGGAGGAGCAGAAGGAGCTCTTCGGCCACGGCTACTCGGAGGAGTACGCCGCCGAGGCCGAGGAGCGTTGGGGTGACAGCGACGCGTGGAAGCAGTCGCAGCACCGCACGTCCCGGTACACCAAGGCGGACTGGGTGGAGATCAAAGCCGAGATGGAGTCGATCGGAACCGCGTTCGTCGATGCCAAGCGCTCGGGCGAGCCGGCCACGAGCGAGGCGGCCATGGACGCCGCCGAGCGGCACCGCCGGCACATCCATGACCGGTTCTACGACATCACACCCGAGTTCCACCGGAACCTCGGCGACATGTACGTCGCGGATCCACGGTTCACCAAGACGTACGAGGACCTGGAGCCAGGGCTGGCGCAGTACGTGCGGGACGCGATCCACGCGAACGCCGACCGCGCGG
>DATLQE010000158.1:0-4112 GCA_035535335.1 Lapillicoccus sp.
GACCCGGACGTCCTCCGGCAGGTCCAGAGGCACGTCGACCCGGACCGCACCCTCGCCCGCCGGCACGGCGACCTCGCCACGGATCTCTGTGCCGGGCAACGATGCGATGATCCCTGACCCGCGGCGGTCCGGCGGGCGGTCGGACGCCGTCACCTCGACGCGGATGGGGCCGTCACGCATACTCCGCTCGAGCGTCACGTGCAGCACCTGGCGCGGTTGCTCCTCCGTCCCCACGAAGCGTTCGGTCGAGCGAACCTCGGTGATGGTGACCGGCACGGGCTCCACTCTTGCCCAGTCGCGCGCCGGCGGCTACGACCCAGGTCAGAATCGGGAAACGCGATATATCTTGACCGCAAGCCGCGCACGCGACATACTCTGAGTCGAATACTTCATTCGGAGGTTACTGTGACTCGTCGCCGTGTCAGCAACCCGCTCGCCCTCGCTGTCCTCAGCTGCCTGGCGGAGCGGCCGATGCACCCGTACGAGATCTCCACGACCCTGCGCACCCGGGGCAAGGAGAAGAGCATCCGGCTCAACTACGGCTCTCTGTATGCGGTCGTCGACTCGCTCCAGAAGCACGGCCTCATCGAGACGAAGGAGACCCTTCGGGAGGGCCGGCGCCCTGAGCGAACGGTCTACGACATCACGCCCGCCGGCTATGCCGAGTTCGAGGACTGGCTCAGCGAGCTCCTTGCCGTGCCGACCCGCGAGTTCACCTCGCTCGAGGCGGCCCTCTCACTGATGGGCGGCCTGCGCCCCGGCGAGGTCGCCCGGCTGCTGGAGGAGCGGGTCGGTCGCCTCACGATCGAGCTCCGGTCCGATCGCACGACGATCGACGTCGCCCGCGAGCAAGGCGTTCCCGACATGTTCCTCGTCGAGGGTCTGCTGCGAATCGCCATGCTCGAGGCCGAGATGCGCTTCGTGGAGCAGCTCGTCCACGACATCCGGTCCGGCGACCTCCCAGGAGTCACGACCTGGGCGACGCTGCACGACCTGCTGGCCGAAGGGCATACCGCCGAGGAGATCTTCGCCGACCCGATCCGCTATCTGGGGGAGGAGGGACGCGTCCTGGCCGACCTGCCGACTCTCAGCCCGAACCAGTAGACCTAGCCAGACCCGCCCACGGGCGCGGCAACGCCCGCGGTGGGTCTGACCAAGCCATCACCTCCAGTCGAACCGGCGGACAAGCCGCTCGGCCGCCTTTCGGATGCACCAGAAAGCCTACGGCAGCCGCTGGTTCGACTCCCTGTCACGAGGAGTCACCATGCCCAACGCCCTCGGGTCCACGACGACCCGAACACCCCGAACCAGCAGCACCGCCCACGGCTTTGCCATCGAGGCCACCGACCTCGTCAAGACGTATGCGACGGGTCGCGGTACGAGCCCCGTCCAGGCCTTGGCCGGCCTGTCTCTGACCGTCCGGCAGGGTGAGGTCTTCGGCCTGCTCGGGCCTAACGGCGCCGGCAAGTCGACGACCGTCAAGATCCTCTCGACGCTGGCCAGGCCGGACTCCGGCACGGCCGTCGTCGCCGGATACGACGTCACCCAGCATCCCGACGCGGTCCGCCGCGCCATCGGCCTGATCTCGCAGAAGTCGAGCTCTGCACCGATGATGACCGGCCGCGAGAGCATCCTCCTGGCCGCTCGCATTCACGGCATGTCGCGTCACGAGGCACGAGCCCGGGCGGCCGAGCTGCTCGACCGGTTCAGTCTCGCCGACGCCGCCGACCGCCTCACCAAGACATACAGCGGCGGCATGCTGCGCAAGCTGGACGTCGCAGTCGGGCTCGTCGCCCGGCCGACGGTGCTGTTTCTCGACGAGCCCACCACCGGCCTCGATCCGGAGGCGCGGGCCCAGATGTGGGACGAGATCGCCCACCTGGCCACGGTCGAGCAGCTGAGCGTCCTGCTCACGACGCACTACCTCGACGAGGCTGACCACCTCGCCGACCGGCTGGCCATCGTCGACCATGGCCGCATCGTCGCCGAGGGCACCCCGGACGAGCTGAAGAGCGAGCTGCGCGGCGACAGCGTCGTCGTCGAGGTCGCCGACCAGGCGGCCGGAGCCGTTGCTGCGCAACGTCTTTCCAGCCTCGACGCGCTCGACGACGTGACCCACGAGGGCCGCGTCATCCGCGCCCGAACTCGTTCCGCCGCCGGCACGATGCCCGTCGTCCTGGCCGCCCTGGAGCAGGCCGGCGTCGGGGTCGCGTCCGCCACTGTCTCGCGACCCAGCCTCGACGACGTGTACCTCCACTTCGCCGGCCACAGCTTCGAAGAGGAGCCACGGGGATACCGGACGAAGTCCGGGGTCCCCGAAGGAGCCGACCGATGACCGCTCTCGTCTCCCACTCCGCCCTGCTGACCCGACGCTCGCTGACCGTGTTGGTGCGGCAGCCCGCATACCTGCTCATCACCCTCATCCAGCCGATGATCTGGCTGCTCCTCTTCGGACAGCTGTTCTCCAAGGTCGTCGACATCCCCGGCTTCACCAGCGACGGGCAGTCGTTCATCGCCTTCCTCACGCCCGGCGTCGTCATGATGACCGCGCTGTTCTCGGCGGCGTGGGCGGGGACGACCTTCATCGAGGACATGAGCCTGGGCGTCATGGATCGGATGCTCGCCTCTCCGGTGCGTCGCGGCGCGCTGGTCAACGGGACGGTGATCTACCAGGGCATCGTCTCCGTCGCCCAGACCGCGGTCGTGCTGGTGGTGGCGTATGCGGCGGGCGCCCGGTTCGGCTCGCCGGGCATCGGCATCGTGCTCACCATCGCGGCCGCGGTGCTCCTCACCGTCGTCTTCGCCGCGCTCTCGAACGCGCTGGCCCTGCTGACCCGTCAGCAGGAGACCCTCATCGGGGTCAGCCAGCTGCTGGCCTTGCCGCTGACCTTCCTCTCCTCGGCGATCATGGACCCGCGGCTCATGCCCGACTGGATCCAGACCGTCGCCCGCTACAACCCGCTGGACTGGGCCGTCCTCGTCAGCCGTGAGGCGCTCTCGGCGACCCCGGACTGGGGCGTGATCGCCTGGCGCGGAGGGGCGCTTGTCGTCCTCGCCGTCGTGATGTCCTGGCTGGCCACCAAGGCGTTCGGGACGTACCAGAAGTCAGTCTGATCCGCGCGGTGCCGGTGCCGGCTTGCGTGGCACAGTGAGCGCATGGCCGACACCGACACCCGGACACCGTGGTTCACGGTCGACGAGCTCAACGCCAACGGCGGCGCGCTCGCCGAGCGGATGGGAATCCACTTCACCGAGGCGACCCTCGAGCGGGTCGTCGCGACGATGCCCGTGGAGGGCAACACCCAGCCGTACGGCATCCTCCACGGCGGTGCCTCCGTAGTTCTCGCGGAGTCGGTCGGGTCGATGCTCTCGGTCCTGTATGCGGGTGCCGGCCGGGCCGCGGTCGGCATGACCATCAACGCGATCCACCACCGCCCGGCGTCGTCCGGAACCGTTACCGCGACGGCCACGCTGATCCAGGCCGGACGGACGACGGCCTCCGTCGCCATCGCCATCTCGGACGACGAAGGGCGCCGGGTCTGCTCGTGCACGCTGCTCTGCCAGCTGCGCGACGCCGCGCCGGTCGAGCGGCGGTGACCGTGGCCGACTCACGCGACTCGGGCGCACCGATCGAGAGCGGGCCGGCGCTCGCGGTCACCGGCGTCACCGGTGCCCTCGGCGGGATGGTGAGCCGCGCGCTCGCCGAGGTGGGCGTGTCTCAACGGATGCTGGCGCGGACGCCGAGCAAGGCGCCAGCCCTGCCCGACGCAACCGTCGTGGAGTTCGACTACGCCGACCGAACTGCTTGCGAGACAGCGCTTTCCGGCGTCGAGACGCTGTTCTTCGTCTCCGGCCGAGAGGACGAGCACCGGCTCTCACATCACCGGACTGTCGTCGACGCGGCGGCCGCCGCCGGCGTGCAGCACGTCGTCTACACCTCGTTCGTCGGAGCGTCCCCGACGTCGACGTTCACGCTGGGGCGCGACCACTACGCGACGGAACAGTTTCTCGAGGCGAGCGGTGTCGCATACACCTTCCTCCGCGACAACTTCTATCAGGACCTGCTTCCGTACTTCATCGGCAACGACGGGATCCTGCGGGGGCCGGCGGGA